>JALUWE010000458.1 GCA_027019845.1 Anaerolineales bacterium
GGATAGGGATAGGGAGAGGGAGAGGGAGAGGGAGAGGGAGAGGGATAGGGATAGGGGATTGCATCCTGAGCGGAGGATGGCGCAGCCGCTCGTAGTCGAAGGATGGGTAATTGGGTAATTGGGTAATTGGGTAATTGGGTAATTCGAGATGGAGGGGGTGTCCCGATTCACGGTTCGCGATTCCCGATCACCCGGCTGCATCCTGCAAGGCGTGGAGGCCCTCGAGCAGGCGTTGGGCCGCGGCCAGGGTGCGTTCGGGGGGTTGGGCGTAGGAGAAGCGGATCCAGTCTTTGCCAAAGGGGGAGACGAACGCGCCAGGCACGACGGCCAGCCCGTGTTCTTTGGCCAGGTATTCGCCCAGGGGCGCGGTGTCCTGCCAGCCAACGCGCTCCAGCCACGGGCGTACTTCGATGAAGGCGTAGTAGCCCTGCCCCATGATGTAGCGGAAGCCGTTTTCATCGAGGAAGGCGCGCAACACCTGGCGGCTCTGGCTGGTGGGCTGCACGATGCCGCGGGTGGCCTGCCGGTATCCCTGTTGGTAGGCTGCCATGGCAACCGCTATCGAGTAAAACGAGGGAAAAACGCCGTGCGAGGCGCGGGCGGTGATGAAATCGATCACTTGTTGGGAGGCGATCAGGTGGGCGTTACGGATGTTGGAGCCGCCCAGGCTTTTGGTGATGCCGTCCATGAAGATCAGGCGTTGGCGTTCTGCCGGGGAAAACTGTTCCAGCATGGCGTTGAGATCGTATGGCTGCTGGTCAGTGACGTAGTGGTAAATCCAATCGAAGATGACGAAGGCAGCGCCGGTTTGCAAGGCGGTGCGGGCTAAGGCGGCTTGTTCGGAGATTGGGAGTGTGCGCCCGGTGGGGTTGTCGGGGCTGGTGATCACCAGTGCGGCGACGCGGCGGCCGGCGCGGGCCGCAAAGCGGACGCTCTCGCGAATGCCGTCTGCGGTGTAGGCCCAGGCGTTCTCAGGGTGGCCGGGTGCGAGCAGGGTGTTGGCGCCAACGCTGTACGCGCCCCAGTTGTATGAAATCCAGGGCACACGGGAGACGAGCAACACATCCCCCTGGCAGCCGTGGCCGAGTGCAAGGATGGCCTGGTAGGCCTTGATCAGCGCGTCGCGGCCTCCGACGGTAGCGACCACGTTTTGGGGGCCGATGCCCAGGCCGGAGTCCACCTTCCAATAATCTTCGATCACCGCGCGGCGGAATTCCGCGGTGCCATAGGGCATGGTGTAGGCGGTGCCGTGTTCGATTTGCATTTCCGCGGCCTGGGCCAGAATCTCACGCGGGACGCCAGGCAGGCTGGCGCCGCCATCGCCCTGGGAGGCGTCGAAAATGGCCTTGCCGGGCTGCTTTTCTTTAAACGCTGCCAGGGATTTTTTGATCAGAAACATGCGAGAAGGGGGGATGTCTGCCAGGCGGTCCAGGCGGGCTTTGGAGGGAAACAGGTTGTCCGCTGCCAGGGTAAAAACAGGGGCGTCGTTGGAAGGCAAAGATGGTTTGGACATGTACAAAAGCTCCTGACTATGAAAAAAGCCCCGATGTTTCGGGGCTGAATGGATGGCAAGCCGGTCGCTACAAATCTGCACACGCACCACTACCCCGAACAGGTTTTCATTCGGGTGGTAGTCGCGTTGAGCATGTTGAACAAAATGGTTCGGCCGATCATTGCGGGGAATATACCATCGGCTAAACTTCCGGTCAAGAGAATTGATAGGGAGTTTTCGAGTATTTGTGAAGACGGGAATGTCAGGTCAGGTTCTTGATAATTTGAGAGTGCGCGGTCTCGGAATCCATATCCAGGATGGATACCAGCTTGGAACGGCTCGCTACGCCGGCAACCACTTCGATCTTGGAGGAAGAAATCTGCAACACACGGGCCAGGAAGTCGACCAGGGTTGAGTTGAGCGATCTTTCGTCCGGCGGGGAGTTCAAGCGTATTTTGATCGAGCCATCGCTCATGATCTCGGCGATCTCGTTTTTTCGGGCGCGTGGAATGACGCGTATTGCGAGAGCGGCGCCTTTTCTTCCATCATGTAAATGATATTCTTTTTTAGCCATATCTGCTCCTCACCAATAACGGTAGCGTGTGTTTCTTCACACCTGAAAATAGTGGCAACAATTTCGACTGGCTACAGAAACACCTCCCGAACCAGCCTCTCGAAAACCTGTAACAAGATAAACAATACAATCGGGCTAAAGTCTATCATACCTGTTTGGGGCAAAAGATTACGAATCGGTTGCAATAATGGGTCTACAATCCGGTTCAATGTCTGCCTGGCGGGATGAAAGGGAGGCAACACCCACGAGAGAATCACATACACGAATAGGATCAGGGTGAGGGTTTGAGAAATGATGATCAGAATCTGGGCAAGTAGTTCGATCAAGGTCGGGGCTCTCCTTTGCTGCAAAACTCCGCCAGAGCTATCGCTGTGGTCGAGGGCCAAGAATGGCTGTTCCCACCCTGATCAGGGTGGCGCCTTCTTCGATGGCGGTCTCAAAATCCGCGCTCATTCCCATAGAAAGCTCACTCCAGTCGGCGTGCGGGAAACGCGCGGCTAAAAAATCTCGTAACCGGCGCAAACGGCGGAAAAACGGACGCACCTGCTCGGCTGGCAGAAACGGCGGGACGGTCATCAGCCCTCTTACCTCCAGGTGCGGCAAACTCAGCACTTCCTCAACGGGTGCCAATAGATGTTCCCATTGGTCTTCCTGCCAGGCGGGCCAGCCGAACTTGGACTCCTCGCCGCTCACATTGCATTCCAGCAACACGGGCAGGCGGCGGCCGGATGTTTCCGCGAAGCGGTTCAATCGACGCGCTAATTTTAACCGATCCAGCGAATGTACTAACTTAAAGGACTCTGAGGCTACCAGCCGCGCCTTCCGGCTTTGCACGTGGCCGATCATGTGCCATTCTACCCCAGAATGGTCGAAACCTGAACGATCCAGCCCGCGCATTTTCTCGATAGCCTCTTCAACATAGTTTTCCCCCAATCGTTTTGCGCCCGCCATCACAGCAGCCTGTGCGACTTCGAGGGGGTGTGCTTTGGTGACCACCACCAGGCGCACGCTGGCAGGCTCCCGCCCGGCTCTTTGGGCGGCTGCCCGCATCCGCGAGCGCACCCGGTTCAGCCGGGTTCGAATCGCTTGTATCAAAAGTTCTCGATCAACCACGTCTTGCACTTGTTCCGTTCTCCAAACCGATCAGCGCGCCAAACCGGCCTGTGCTGCCTTGTTCTGCGCGATGAGAAAACCAGTCTTCCAGATGGCAGGCGGTGCAAATGCGGGCAACTTCTACGTTCCTGACACCGACCTGGCGCAAAACCCATTCATTTGCCTGCCACAAATCGAATTTCGTGCGTCCATTTTCAATTATAAGACAAGGTGTGTGGTTTCCAAAGGCCTGGCGCGCCTGTGCTGCCACGTCCTCCCCCACTTCGTAGTGTTGGGGGCAGATGGAGGGGCCAATAGCGGCCAGAATGTGTTGGGGGCGGCAGTCATAACGCGCCTGCATTTGCCGCACCGCGGCCGCAGCCACGCCTTTGATCGTCCCGCGCCAACCTGCGTGGGCCAGGCCAACCACCTGTTTGTGGGGATCAAACAACAGAATGGGGACACAATCCGCAAAACGCATCAGCAGGGTGATGTGCGCCCGATCGGTGAGCAGGGCGTCGGCCGCGGGGTGACCGGCCGCGGGGTGCGGGGGCTGATCGAAACAGGCCACGCTCGCTCCGTGAACCTGGCGCACCTCGGCCATGCTTTCAGGGGAGCGGCCCAACGCCCGAAACGCGCGGCGATGGTTTTCCGCCACCCGTTCGGGGTGGTCTCCCACCCGCCTCCCGAAGTTGAGCGACTTCCAGCGGGCTGTGCTCACCCCGCCCCGGCGGGTAAAAATAGCATGGGTCACGCCCGCTTGCGAGAGACGCTCGAAGGTGAAATATTTCAATTGGCCGGAATGATGGAAGGGCATGGGGGGCAGGGGAATGATGAGCGATGAGGTTTATTGCCCGCTATCGTGGGATGCCGCCAACGCGAGACGCAAATCCTGAAGGGTGATCGGCGCCTGACGGGTGTAGGAGCTAATCTGGATGACGGGAATACGTTCGCCATATTTTTGCACCAGGCTCGGGTCCGTATCGATGTCTATTTCTACCAATTGGTGGGGGTATTGAGACTGCAACGACAACAAATCGGATTTGAGTTGGTCGCAAAGATGGCAATTCTTGCGGGTAAACAGTGTGACGGTGATCATTCGAACACTCCCAATTCTCGTAAATAAGCATCCAACTGCTTTTCGGTCATCAGCCCGATGTGTACGATCTGAATGATGCCTTCTCGATCAACGAATATGGAGGTTGGATAGCCCCGGATGCGGTACAAGTCCTGCACTTTTGCACCAGGATCGAGGAGGATGTCGAAAGTCAGCCCCAATTCGTCCGCGAAGGCCTGGACGGTGTCTTGTGGCTCATCGAAGTTGACCGCCACCACGCGCAAATCAGGGCTGTATCGTTCGAAGCGGCTCTGCAAAGCTGGCATTTCGACCCGGCAGGGGCCGCACCAGGTCGCCCAGAAGTTTACCAGCACAAAACTTCCCCGTAAATCGCTCAAGGTCAGTTGCCTGCCTTGCAAATCTTGCAGTGTAAAATCGGGAGCGGGCGCGCCTTTTTCCGGCAGATCTAAGAATTCGCTGTTTTCCAGAATCGATATGCTGGTCGATATGCTCCCCAACCCCAAACCGTAGAAAAGCACAACCCCGGCCCCAAGGCCGATGAATATCCCGCCCAATAGCAAAAGAATGGTTTTACGGTGCATGGTAAAAGTGTACAGCGTAGAGCGTAAGCGACTACAATCCGAAGTCCACGAAGAAACCAAAGCGTGCCAGTGCGCCAAACGTTCCCAAGAAAAGCATGGCGCCAATCACCACCAATACCGCTCCCATAGCTTTGGAGGCTATCGCCATCACGCGGCTGTGGTTGCGCAAAAGGTTGGTGACCCGGTCCACCCCCACGGAGGCGAACAAGAAGGGAACAGCCAGCCCGGCGGAATAGGCAGAAAGCAATGCCGCCCCTTGAGAAACCGAACCGCGGTTCAAAGCCAGTGTGAGGATAGCGCCCAACACCGGCCCCACACACGGCGACCAACCAGCCGAGAAGAACACCCCCATCAAGCCCGATGAAAGATACCCGCGGCTACGGTCCGGGGTGCTGTTTGGACGCAGATCGTATTCCAGAAAAGAGATGTGAATGATACCCAGCATGTGAAGCCCGAACAGGACGACGATCACGCCGCCAATTTTAGCCAACCAATCGCGGATATTATACAACATGCCTCCCAAAGCGGAGGTCGCCACACCCAGCAGCACAAAGACAACGCTGAAGCCAAGCACAAAGGCCAGGCCGTGAGAAAACGTCTCCCACCGATTTGTGTGCTGGGCGCCCTCTCCCGCCACCGCCAGCGAGCGCCCGCTCAAATAACCGACATACGCCGGTACCAAAGCAAAAACACACGGCGAAAGGAAAGAGGCCAGCCCGGCCAAAAATGCCAGCCCCAGGGTAATGTTGACAAACTGCATGACATGCTCCTTGTTTAGCGGCCTTGTTGTGTTGCCTTTCGGCCATTATGACCCACAAATATAAATTTTTGCTAACAAACGGCGACTTTCTTCGTGGTATCATTACGCACGAATGCCTCGTGGGCGCGATAGCTGATCAACCTGTAAACAATTCGGAAGCACGATGATACGTCGAAGAAAACACAGCCTTAGAAAAAAAAGAAAGCCAACGCAGGGCGCAATGCGCATTCGTTACAAACGCCCTCAGGAAATCCGTGCCATGCGCGCGGCTGGCGCGCTGGTGGCAGAAGCTTTTGAGCTGCTCGAAAAACACATTAAACCGGGCGTGAGTTTGTTAGAACTGGACAAAATCGCGGAGGATTTCATTTTGAGCCGGGGCGCGGAAACGCTTTACAAAGGCTATCGGGGGAGCGATCCCAAACATCCCCCCTTTCCGGGCGTGATCTGCGCGGCGGTCAACGACGTAATCTGCCACGGCATCCCGAACGGGCGGCTGCTACAGGAGGGCGACATCGTCGGCATCGACATCGGGCTGCGCTTGAACGGCTATTGCGGCGATGCTTGCGTCACCTTCCCGGTCGGAAAAGTGTCTTCCGAGGCCCAACGCCTGCTGGAGGTGGCGAAAACATGCCTGGATGTGGGCATAGAAGCGGCCAGGCCGCGGGGCTTTTTGGGCGACATCGGCGCGGCCATCCAGGATTATGCCGACAGCCAGGGAGTCAGTGTGGTGCGCGAGTGGGGCGGCCACGGAATCGGGCGGGAACTGCACGAGCCTCCATCGGTTTCCCACATCCGCCTGCCCGTGCGCGGCCCCAGGCTGCGCCCAGGTATGGTGTTCACCATCGAACCGATGATCAACCTGGGGACTTACGAGTGGGAATTGCTCCCCGATCAATGGACGGTGATCACCAAAGACGGCCAACTCTCGGCGCAGTTCGAACACACCGTTGCCATCACCAAAAACGGGACGCAAATCCTGAGCCTGCCGGAGTAGACCGCGGGTTGAGGGGCGGGTTACTCCTGTCATTCTGAGGGCACGAAGTGCCCGAAGAATCTCCCACGCCCATCTACGAACCCTCCCCGCCCTCCGCTCAGGATGCAATTACCCAATACCCAATTACCCAATTACCCAATTACCCATCCTTCGACTGCAAGCGAACGGAGTTCGGTACGAACTCTCCCCGCCCTCCGCTCAGGATGCAACACCCAATTCACAATTAACCGTTCACCATTCACCATTCACAATTCCCAACCCCCACTATGCCCTCCATCTCAGGCCTGGAACTTGCCCTGTTGCCATACATTCTGCAAGGGGTCACATTAGGGTTTTCCGCGGGCGTTTCTCCCGGCCCTTTACAGGCGTATTTCCTTTCCCAGACTCTGAAAAACGGCTGGAAGCGCACCCTCCCGGCAGCGTTCGCACCGCTGATCAGTGACGGCCCGATCATCGCGCTGGTGTTGCTGGTGTTGACCCAAACGCCGGACTGGTTGCGCCGCGGGCTGCAAATCGCGGGCGGGGCCTTCCTGCTCTATCTGGCCTGGGAAGCGTGGAAAAATTTCCGCACCCCCCAACAGAGCACCACCCCCCCTCAAGATGCCAGCCGCAGCCTGCGAGACGCCACCATCATGAACCTGCTCAACCCCAACCCATACATCTTTTGGGGCACCATTCTGGGGCCGATTCTGGTAACGGGCTGGCGCCAGTCCCCGCGGCTGGGGGTGGGTTTCATCGTCGGGTTTTATGCAGCCCTGATCGCGGTGTTCGTGGGGTTTATTGTGCTGTTCGGCACAGCAGGCAAAATCAGCCGCAGATTGACACAGCTGCTAAGCGCGGTCTCCGCCCTCGCGCTGCTGATTTTCGGGGTATACCAGGCGGTGGCGGGTGTGTTGGGGTGAGAGGGGGGAGTGTTCAGTGTTCAGTGTTCAGTGGTCAGTTGTCAGTGGTCAGTGCCTTCAACGGTTTCAGTGCTCCCAGTGCTCCCAGTGTTCCCAGTGTCCCCAGTGCTCCCCAGTGTCCCCAGTGCT
>JALUWE010000459.1 GCA_027019845.1 Anaerolineales bacterium
ACTCCCCCGAAGTGTTCAGCGCGCACGACGCGCACGCTGCCCAGGCGCGCCGCGGCCGCGCGCCCAAAACCCCGCCCCCCGAAAACGTGATCATCTGCTTCCAGCAACCCCCGATCCAATACCTGATCAAAAAACACCGCGGCCGCAAGCTGGACGGCTACTTCGGCGATTTCTGGGCCCTGCGCGGGACGCGTACCCCGATTGGGGTGGCCGGGAACTTCGGCATCGGCGCGCCGGCCGCGGGAGTGATGCTGGAGGGGCTGATCGCGCGCGGCGCGCGGCGGTTCATCGTGACCGGCTGGGCTGGCGGGCTGCACGAATGGCTGCACCCCGGCGACCTGGTGGTCTGCGACCGCGCCCTGCGCGACGAAGGCACCTCCCACCACTACCTGCCATCCGAACAGTTCGCGCTGCCAGACCCCATGCTCACCAGCCAAATGCAAGCCGCCCTCACCAATCTTGGCTATGCGCACTCTACCGGACCGTCCTGGACCACCGACGCCCCCTTCCGTGAAACCCGCGCCGAAGTCGAGCACTACCGCGCCCTCGGCATCCTGACCGTTGAAATGGAAGCCGCCGCGCTGTTCGCCATCGCCCAATACCGCCGCGTGCAATGCGCAGCCGCCTTCTCCGTCGGCGACTCGCTCAAAAACGACCGCTGGCAGGTGGACTTCGACCGTGCCGCCATGCATCGCGGTCTGGAAAAACTGGCCGAAGCCGCGGTGCGGTGTTTGGAGGGGAGGTGAATCGGGAATTACACCCTGAGCAGAGGGCGGCGCAGCCGCTCGTAGTCGAAGGATGGGGAATTGGATATTGGGTAATTGAGTAATTGGGTAATTGCATCCTGAGCAGAGGGCGGCGCAGCCGCTCGTAGTCGAAGGATGGGGATAGGGAATTGTGAATGGTGAATGGTGAATTGCATCCTGAGCGGAGGGCGGCGCAGCCGCTCGAAGTCGAAGGATGGGGATAGGGGATAGGGAATTGTGAATTGTGAATGGTGAATTGCATCCTGAGCGGAGGGCGGCGCAGCCGCTCGAAGTCGAAGGATGGGGATAGGGAATTGTGAATTGTGAATTGTGAATGGTGAATGGTGAATTGCATCCTGAGCGGAGGGCGGCGCAGCCGCTCGAAGTCGAAGGATGGAACTGAACACTGAATACCGAACACTGAACACTGAACACCGCCCCATGCCCGCCATCGTGATCAACGCCTACAACCGCCCGCACGCGCTCCAGCGTCTGCTCCACTCGCTGGCGCGCGCCCACGTGCCCGATGGCACCCGGCTGATCATCTCCATCGACCACGGCGGAGACCCGCAGGTGCGCCGCATCGCGGAAAACTTCGCCTGGGCACACGGCCCGTTCGAGGTGATCGCGCACGAGCGCAAACGCGGCCTGATCGGGCACTTCCTGTTCTGCGGCGGCCTGACCCGCACCCTCGGCGACATCATCTACCTGGAAGACGACCTGTACGTCAGCCGGGCGTTCTACGCCTTCGCGGCCCAGTCGCTGGAGGCCTATCGCCACGACTCCCGTGTGGCCGGAATCTCCCTCAATCGCTTGCATTTCAATGGTTACACACGCTACCCCTTCGAGCCGATCCCCGACGCCGCCGACGTCTTCTTCCTCCAGGTTTACTGGTACCAGGGGCAAGCCTACACCCCCCGCATGTGGGAGGAGTTTGAGACCTGGTGGCACACTCCAGACCGCGAAGTGCGTCCCGAAGACGGCCTGCACCCCGCCCTGCTGCCCGGCCCCGCCTGGGAAGACGATTTCTTCCCCTCCGCCATCAAATACCTGGCGCAAACCGGCAAATTCTTCGTCTTCCCTTGCCAATCCCTCACCACCAACTTCGGCGACGCCGGCACCCACTTCGAGCACGGCACCCGCTTCTTTCAGGTGCCGCTGCAACACCACCGCCGCGACTTCCGCTTCCAGCCGTTGGAGGCGGCCCTGGCGGTGTACGACCCCTTCTTCGAGATATTGCCTGACAGGCTGGCCGCGGCCCTGCCGGGGTACGACTTCGACGTGGACCTGAACGGCACCAAACCGCCCGCCGCGCGGACCCGGCCCTGGGTGCTGACCACCCGGCCGGTCACCGCGGCCGCGCGCGGGTTCGCGCTCGCGCTGCGCCCGCCGGAGATGAACGTGCTGGAGGGGCTGCCGGGGCGCGGTATCGCGCTGGCGCGGCCCGGTGACATTCGCCGCGGCTGGCTGGCAGATTTGCGCTTCGAACAGCAGCGCCACGCCTACCACGCGCGGGGGGAGATCGCGCTGCGAAGGTGGTTGTTGTATTGGCTGGCGAAAAAACTTACACGGCCTTGACACACAACCCGAACATCGATACAATAACGAACAATGTTCGGAAATCTGACATGAATCAAGCCGCCACACCCCTTACCCCACGCGAGCGACGCCACCAGCGCACCCGCCAGGCCATCCTGGACGCGGCCCTGGAGCTGATCAACCAGGGCGGCATGAAGGAACTCTCCATGCGCAAGATCGCGGAGCGGATCGATTACAGCCCCGCCGGGTTGTACGAGTATTTCGGCAGCAAAGAGGAGATCATCGCGGCCGCATGTGCGCAGGCTGAGCAACGCCTGGAAGCCTATATGAAAGCGGTAGACCCCTCCCTCCCGCCGGCCCAACGGCTGGTGGAACTGGGTATGGCCTACATCCGCTTCGCCCAAAACTACTCCGAGCAGTTCATTGCACTGCAATTTTCCCAGGCATCCGGTCAAACCGAGCTGCCCGCTCCGGTCGAGACGCACGGCTCGTTCAAAGTTTTGCTGGAAACCGTTCAGGAAGCGATGAACGCGGGAGAGATCTCCGCCGAACCGTACGACGTTTTCACGGTCGCGTATACCTGCTGGGCGTTCGTACATGGCATGGCCCTGTTGAGACTGACCACCTTGAAAGACGTGGAGGTCGATTTCGAGCCGGTCAACCGCTGGGCGCTGGAAAAATACATTGAGGGGTTACGAACAACGTCATAATTTTTTTTCGGCACAAACCGAACAACTTTCGGTTTTCAACCACATTTCGCTTTTTAGATAAGGAGTTCTAATGACTGCCACAGTTTACCCAGGCCGGTTTACGGCCCACATCGAAAGCGATTTCGTCGTGTTCCTGATCGGGATGCGCATCAACAAGTTCTTTGCCTTCCGAAAATGGCTACCCGTCGCCCGCGCCATGCCGCGCATGATCAAGACGCTCTATCGGCACCCGGAAAAAGGCTTCCTTTCCGCGGAGAACTTCATCAACGGGCGCACCGTGCTGATGGTGCAATACTGGCGCTCGTTCGAGGATCTGGAGCGCTTCGCCCGCGACCCTGCCGATCCCCACCTGGAGGCCTGGAAACAGTTCCACAAAGCCATTGGCGACGACGGCTCGGTAGGCATCTGGCACGAGACGTATGTGATCCGGCCCGGCTGCCACGAAGCCGTCTACGTGAACATGCCGCGCTTCGGACTGGCACAGGCATCCGGGCACATCCCCGTTTCCGGCACTACCCAAACCGCGCGGCAGCGGATCAGCACGGCAAAACATTCCCCAACCCGCCTATCCCCTTTGCAGGAGGCATAAAATGAAAATCGTATTTCTCGTATACCCGGGTATGACCGCGTTGGATGCAATTGGGCCGTATGAAGTGTTCAACTCTTTACGAACATTCGATATCCAGTTTGTCTGGAAAGAAGTGGGCCCCGTAGTGACGGACAGCGGTGTACTCGTATTGGGAGCCACCCACACGCTGGGCGAAGTTCACGAATGCGATGTTGTGCTGGTGCCCGGCTCGTCTACTGACACACTAACGCTCATGGCGGATCGAGAAGTGCTGGATTGGCTGCGATCCATCCACCCCACCACTCGTTTTACCACCTCGGTTTGTTCGGGAGCGTTGATTCTCGGCGCGGCCGGTCTGCTGGAGGGGATTCCAGCCACAACGCATTGGGGCGCGATGGCGGGCCTCAAACAAGTTGGCGCCAGGCCGGAACCGGAAGAGCGTATTGTCCGCTACGAAAAAATCATCACCGCAGCCGGCGTTTCCGCGGGGATCGATCTGGCGCTGTATCTGGTCGGGGAATTGCTCGACGAGGAGCAGGCTATGATCGCTCAACTGCTGATCGAATACGATCCGCAACCGCCCTTTGATTCGGGACACATGAGCAAAGCCAACAAAGAAGTTGCCCGCCAGGCAAAAGTGAAAATCGCCAAAGCCGCGGCCATGAACCCCCGCAATCTGGTAAGCATCCCAAAAATCGGGGCGAACCAGTGGCGCAAGATACTCAAAGGTCAGCCCAAACGCGAAAAAGGGGTGAAATAAATGATACAATCCAAAAACACCTCAACCGGTTGCTACAACAGGCAGAATCGCGGCATACTTTCTCACCATGCCCCTCTTCTGGCAGCTTACCAAACGCTCGTTTCAGCGCCAATTGACGTACCGGGCCGCGGTCTTCGCCGGATTCGTCACCAATTTCGCGTTCGGCCTGTTTCGCATCGCCATCATCATCGCGCTGTACGGCGACCGGCAGATCGTCGCCGGGGTGGACGTGCAGGGCGGCATCACCTACATGGTGCTCATCCAGGCCGTGATCGGCTACCTGAGCCTGTTTAGCTGGTACGACCTGATGCACTCGGTTCACAGCGGGGAAGTGGCCGCCGACCTGCTCAAGCCCATGAACCTGTTCACCTTCTGGCTGGCCAAAGACCTGGGCCGCGCGCTGGTGCAATTCCTTTTCCGCGGCCTGTTGATCATCCTGCTCTACTCCCTGTTTTTCGACCTGGCTTACCCCAGCAACCTGACCCAATGGATGGGGCTGGCCACCGCGGTGGTATTGAGCTGGCTGGTCAGCTTCGCCTGGCGCTTTCTGCTCAACCTGACCGCGTTCTGGACCCCCAACGCGGTCGGCATCGTGCGCTTCTTCTTCGTGCTCTCCTGGTTCTTCTCCGGCTTCCTCATGCCCCTGCGCTACTTCCCGGACTGGGTGATCCGCATCGCCAACCTGACCCCCTTCCCGCACACCCTCAACACCGTGATGGACGTGTACATCGGCGCGCTGCAAGGCACAGCCCTGATCCAGGCCCTGCTCATGCAGGTCCTCTGGGCGCTGATCCTGATCGCCCTCGGGCAGCTCACCCTGCGCGCCGGCGTGAAACGGCTGGTGATTTTGGGAGGTTGAGTGGTAGAGGATTGGAGAATAGAGAGTGGATATTGGTCACGATCCCCAATTACCCAATTACCCAATTACCCATCCTTCGACTTCAGGCTCGCTCCGCTCGCCTTCCGCTCAGGATGCCATTACCAATTACCCAATTACCCAATTACCCAATTACCCAATTACCCAATTACCCATCCTTCGACTTCAGGCTCGCTCCGCTCGCCTTCCGCTCAGGATGCCATTACCAATTACCCAATTACCCAATTACCCAATTACCCAATTACCCAATTACCCAATACCCAACTACCAATACCCAATTACGTGCACTCGCTCAAACTCTACCCGCTCCTGCTGCGCGCCCAACTGCGCTCCCAGATGCAGTACCGCGTCTCGTTCCTGTTCCAACTGTTCGGCACCGGGCTGATCTCGTTGTTCGAGTTCGGCTCGCTCGCGCTGGTGTTCCAGCGTTTCGGCAGCATCCGCGGCTGGAGCATCGGCGAGGTCGGGCTGCTCTACGGCATGGTGGAGACTGCCTTCGGGATCATGGACATGGTTTTCAGCGGCTTCGACCCGGCATATTTCGGGCAGCAGGTGCGCAAAGGCACCTTCGACCAGTTGCTGCTGCGCCCGATCAACATCACCGTACAGGTGCTCGGCTCGGATTTCGCGCTGCGCCGCATCGGGAAGATCGTGGTCGGCATCGGCATCTTCGCCGTAGCCGTCCGCCTGACCGAAATCGCCTGGACCCCGGCTAAAATCGCGCTCGTCATCACGGCCATCTTCGCCATGATCCTGTTCTTCGGCGGCCTGTTCATCGCTGGCGCGGCCATCACCTTCTGGACCGTAGAATCCATCGAAGTGCTCAACATCCTCACCTACGGCGGCAGCTACGTGATCTCCCACCCCATGCACATCTACCAGGACTGGCTGCGCAAATTCTTCACCTTCATCGTACCCGCCATCTTCCTCAACTACTACCCCGCCCTCTACATCCTCGAGCGCCCCGACCCGTTCGGGATGCCCGCGTTCGCGCCCCTGCTCTCCCCGGTGGTGGGGCTGGGCGTGTTCGGCCTCTCCCTCGCCTTCTGGCGCTTCGGCATACGCCACTACCAGAGCACCGGCACGTGATCAGGACGCAATTACCCATCCTTCGACTACGAGCGGCTGCGCCGCCCTCCGCTCAGGAAGCAATTACCCAATTACCCAATTACCCAATTACCCAATTACCCAATTACCAATTACCCAATATCCCAATACCCAATCCCCGCTCAATGCCCCTCATCTCCCTCCACAACCTCTCCAAACACTTCCGCGTGCCCGAACGCAGGCCGGGGCCGCTGGGATGGCTGCGCCGCGGCTACCGCACGGTGAAAGCCGTCGATGGAATCAGCTTCACCGTCCGGCCTGGGGAGCTGGTGGGCTACCTGGGACCGAACGGCGCGGGTAAATCCACCACCATCAAGATGCTGACCGGACTGCTGGTGCCCAGCGGGGGGGAAATCATCGTCAACGGCCGCGTCCCCTGGCGGGAACGGCAGGCACACGTGGCGCGCATCGGCGCGGTCTTCGGCCAGCGCACCACCCTGTGGTGGGACTTACCCGTGATCGAATCCCTCGAATTGCTCCAGCACATCTACAAAATCCCCTCCCGACGCTTCCGCCGCAACCTGGACGAGTTCCGCGCCCTGCTCGCGCTGGATGAATTCATTCACAGCCCGGTACGCACCCTCTCCCTCGGCCAGCGGATGCGCGCCGACCTGGCCGCCGCCCTGCTGCACGACCCCGACATCCTCTTCCTCGACGAACCCACCATCGGCCTGGACGTGGTCGCCAAAGAGCGCATCCGGCAATTCATCCGCCACATCAACCGCGAACGCGGCACCACCGTCATGCTCACCACCCACGACCTCTCCGACGTGGAAAAACTCTGCCGCCGGGTGATGATCATCGACCGCGGCAAACTGCTCTACGACGGCAGCCTGGAAGAGCTGCAACAGCGTTTTGGGGGCAAACGAAAACTGGTGGTGGACTTTGCCAGCCCCTACCCGGAAATCTCCGTAAAAGGCGCGGAAATCGTGGCACAAGACGGCCGGCGCGTCACCTTCGCGTTCCAACGCGGGCAGGTGACCGCCTCCGAACTCATCGGGCGGCTCTCGGCCCGTTACCGCATCCGCGACCTGGAAGTGCGCGAACCCGACATTGAAGCCACCGTGCGCCGTATTTACGAGCAACGTTTGCTGGAGGGCGAAATTTCACCCTGAGAAAGTCAGGTGTTGTATACTTTATTTGTCTGAGTGGTCTGAGTGGTCTGAGTGGTCTGATTAGTCTGGGTGGTCTGGGTGGTCTGAGTGGTCTGAGTGGTCTGATTGGTCTGATTGGTCTGATTGGTCTGAGTGGTCTGAGTGGTCTGAGTGGTCTGATTAGTCTGGGTG
>JALUWE010000460.1 GCA_027019845.1 Anaerolineales bacterium
AGCGTGTACGGCGGCACGAGATCCACCTGATAGCGTTGGGCGATCATCGCCAGGATCAGGGTGGCCTCCATGAGCGCAAAATGATTGCCGATACACACCCGCGGCCCCGCGCTGAACGGCAGATACGCGTATTTGTGCCTGTTTTTCTGGGCCTGGGGGGTAAATCGCTCCGGCTGGAACCCTTCAGGGTTTTCCCAAAAATCAGGGTGGCGGTGAACGCCATGAATGTTGATCACAACCTGCGCGCCGCCCTCGATGGGGAAATCCCCCAGCACATCGCCCGCATACGCCTCGCGGACCACGGCCACCGCGGGCGGGTACAGGCGCATGGTCTCATCGATCACCATGCGTGTGTAGGCCAGTTGCTGCGCGCTTTCCGGCGTGGGTTTGCGGCCTTGCAGCACGGTGTCCACCTCGTGGAACAGTTTCTCGCGCACATCGGGGTGGCGGGACAGCAGTGCCAGCGCCCAGGAGAGCGTGACCGCGGTGGTTTCATGGCCTGCCAGGAAAATCGTCATGGCTTCATCCCGCAGCTGCTTGTCGTCCATGAACTGGTTGGTCTGTTCGTCGCGCGCCGCCATCAACATCCCCAGCAAATCGTCTTTTTCCTCGCCCGAGGCGCGGCGGCGGGCGATGATGTCGTAAACGGTTTGCTCCAGGCTGGCGATGCCGCGGCGATAGGCGCGGTTTCTGCGCGTCGGCAGCCGGTCCCAAAAGTGGAAGATGCGCTGCGAGCGGCGGTTGGTTTCCTCCAGCACCGGGGTGAAGGTCTCCGCCACCCTGTCCAGTTCCCGGCGGGTGAGCGCGGAGCTGAAGAGCGTTCGGGAAACGATGTCCAGCGTGAGGCGCATCATGGCCGCGGCCGCGTCGAACCGCTGGCCCGAGGCCGCCAGCGATTCCCAGCGGTCCAGCATGTGATCGGCGGAATCGATCATGGTTTGCGCCAGGGCGGCGATCTGCCTGCGATGGAAGGCGGGCTGCGCCAGCCTGCGCTGCCTGCGCCAGAAATCGCCCTCGCTGGTCAGCAACCCCTTACCCACCAGCGGCTCGATCACCTTCAACTGGCGGCCTTTCCAATAGTTGCGGTTGTTCTTTTGCAGCACGTGCTGGATGATGTCGGGGTTGCGCACCACGAACATCTTGAGCGGGCCGACCCGCAGGTACACCACGTCGCCGTATTGCATGTTCAGGCGCGTCCAGGTTTCGAAAACGTTGGGGCTGTGGCGCAAATCAGGGATGTTGCCGAGGATGGGATGCGGTTTGGGGCCGGGCAACTCGTGTTGAGAAACAGCCAGGGGGAATGCAGCGGTCATAAACTTTCGTACCTCTATGGATGATTTGTGTCCCCCCTGTGTGACAGCTTGCCGCCGTGACAAATGTCACAAAACACACCAGGCAAGTGTATCGCGCCCCCTGAAAGCGTCAAGGGCTGAAAAAGGATTTTAAGCACAATCTCATATCCCCCAAATGGTATAATCCAACCGGTTTCGATGGACGGTCTTGCTACACCAACCACCGGGAATTATCCTGAACATTCCGACGGGGGAAGCAACCCCTGCGATTTATGAAACAAAAAATCCTCATCGTAGAAGACGAACCCGCGCTGCGGGAAACATTGGAATACAACCTCTCCAGGCAGGGATACGCGGTGATCAGCGCCTCCGACGGCAAGGCAGCCCTGGAAACCGCGCGGCGTTCCCGGCCAAACCTGATCGTTCTCGACATCATGCTGCCCTACCTGGACGGCTTCGAAGTCTGCCGCATTTTGCGGCAGGAAATGAACGTCCCCATCCTCATGCTGACGGCCCGAGATTCGGAAATCGACCGGGTGGTGGGGCTGGAAATGGGCGCGGACGATTATCTCACCAAGCCGTTCAGTATGCGCGAGCTGCAGGCGCGCGTCAAGGCGTTGTTGCGCCGTGTGCGGCTGGACAAAGAAGATGCCGAATCCACGCCTGCCCCCAGGGCCAAAATCTATCGCTTCGGCAATCTTCGCCTCGACGTTTCCCGCCGTGAAGTGTATCTGAACGAGAAACCTATTCGCCTGAAACCCAAAGAATTCGATCTGCTCTTGTACCTGGCACAGCACAAAGGGCAGGTGCTCTCCCGCGACCGGCTGCTGGAGCACGTCTGGGGGTGGGATTTCAAAGGGAGCAGCCGCACCGTAGACGTTCACATCCGTTGGCTGCGCGAAAAAATCGAACCGGTGCCCGCCAGGCCTACCCGGCTGGTGACTGTGCGCGGGGCCGGGTACCGTTTCGAGGGCTGAACCATGCTGCGCTCTATTCGCTGGCGTCTGTTCGCGCCGCTTGCGCTGGCACTGCTGATCACCCTGCTGGGGCTGGGCGTTTACCTGTCCGGGCTGTTGCGCGCGGCAGCAGCCCAGTCCCCGGCAGGCGTCTTGTCCCCCGAGGTGCTGGCGCAAATCCGCCAAAAGGTCTGGATAGCGAGCCTGATCGCTGGCGGCGCGCTGCTGGTGGTGGCGGTTTACGTGGCGGACCGCGCTGCCCGTCGGTTGGAAAACCTGACCGGAACAGCCTTGCAGATCGCCCGCCGGGACGCCGCCCCGGGCGCGCCGGCGCACACCCAGGATGAAATCGGCAGGCTGGCGCACGCCATCGATTTGATGGCACAACGGCTGAACCGCCAGATCGAAGCCCGGGAGAGCGAACGCGGCAAACTGGCCGCCATCCTGCGCCAGATGACCAACGGCGTGGTGATGATCGACCCCGAGGGCCGCGTCGGGCTGCTCAACGCGGCTGCCGAGCGTATGTTCGACGTCCAGGAATCCGCCGCGGTGGGGCGCTCCCTGGTCGAAGTGCTGCGCCATCACCAACTGGCCGAACTCTGGCAGGCCAGCCGCACAAGCGGCCAGATGCGGGAAATCGAGCTCGAAATCCCCCACAAACGCCTCTACCTGCAAGCCATCGCCACCCCTCTGGACGGCCTGATGCGCGGCCACACCCTGCTGGTCTTCCAGGACCTCACCCGCCTGCGCCAGCTCGAAACCGTCCGGCAGGATTTCATCAGCAACATCTCCCACGAGCTGCGCACCCCGCTGGCCTCCCTCAAAGCCCTGACCGAAACCCTGCTCGACGGCGCGCTGGACGACCCGCCAGCAGCCCGCCGTTTCCTGACCCGTATCGATACCGAGGTGGACGCCCTGTTCCTGATGGTGCAGGAACTGCTCGAGCTGGCGCGCATCGAATCGGGCCGCGTACCCCTGCAATTCCAGCCCATCCAACCCCTGACCCTGATCACCTCCGCGGTCGAGCGGCTCTACCTGCAAGCCGAGCGCGCCGGGCTGGAAGTGACGGTGGCGTGTCCCGATGACCTGCCCCTCGTGCGCGCCGACCCGCCCCGGATGCAACAGGTGCTGATGAACCTGCTGCACAACGCCATCAAGTTCACTCCGCCGGGGGGCAAAATCTTCATGCGAGCGCGAAGAAACCCAAGCCAGCCCGAGGAGGTGATCTTCGAGGTGGCCGACACCGGCGTGGGCATTCCCCCCGACGATTTGCCGCGCATTTTCGAGCGCTTCTACAAGGCCGACCGCTCCCGTTCGGGCGGGGGCACCGGCCTGGGCCTGGCCATCGCGCGGCATCTTGTCGAGTCGCATCAGGGGCGTATCTGGGTGGAGAGCGTTCAGGGGGAGGGCAGCCGTTTTTTCTTCAGCCTGAGAACGGCAGATGAAAGCAACCGAAACGAACATCTAACGTAAATTCATGTGACGATGAAAAGACATCTTGTCACCACCGCTATCTTCGTCCTTCTGGTATCCGCCTGCGCTTCCGCGGTGCCAACACCGCAAGCCGACAGTCCTGCCATCCCGCTGGAGGACTGCGTGCTCACCACGCCGGGTTTTCGCACACAGGTCGAGGCACAGTGCGGCACGCTGTCCGTTTTCGAGGACCCGGATGCCCAGGCCGGGCGGCAGATCGCCCTCTACATCGCGGTGCTTCCCGCGGTCAGCCGCAATGCCGAAGCCGATCCGCTCTTTCTGCTGGCAGGCGGCCCTGGCCAGGCGGCCACCGAAACCTACGTCTCCCTCGAACCCGCCTTCCGCCAGATCAACCGGGACCGCGACATCGTGCTGGTCGACCAACGCGGCACCGGCCAGTCGCACCCTCTGCGCTGCGAGCTTCCCGAAGAACTCAGCCTCGACTTCGAGGCCGATCTGGATCAGCCCTTGCGCGAGTGCCTCAATGAGCTGGACGCCGATCCCCGGCTGTACACCACCACCATCGCCATGCAAGACCTCGATCAGGTGCGCCAGGCCCTGGGATACGAGCAAATCAACATATACGGCGTGTCCTACGGCACGCGCGCCGCGCTCGTCTACCTGCGCCTGTACCCCGACCGGGTGCGCGCCCTGATCCTGGACGGGGTCGCGCCCCCGCAACTCACCCTCGGCCCCGCGGTTGCCACCGACGCCCAAAACGCGCTGGATCAAATCCTCGAGCGCTGCGCTGTGGACGACATGTGCAGCACCAGCTTTCCCGATCTCGACGGCCACGTCCAGAACATTCTGTCCGCGCTCGAGGTAGCCCCGCGCCCTGTCCGCCTCAACCACCCGGTCACCGGCGAACCGGTAGAACTGGAGTTCTCCCGCGAGATGTTCGCCACAGTACTCCGCTTCCACAGCTACAGCCCGGAAACCGCCGCGCTTCTCCCGCTGCTGATCCACACCGCCGCCACCCGGCAGGATTACAGCCTGCTGGCCTCCCAATTCTTGATGCTGGCCGGTTCGTTCTCCGAAAGCCTGGCCGATGGTATGAGCTATTCGGTGCAATGCGCAGAAGACGTGCCCTTTTTCGAGCGGGAAGTGATCCAGCAGGCCAACCAGAACACCTACCTGGGGAATCTAGTCACCGACGGGCTGCTGGAAGTGTGCGAAACCTGGCCGCGCGGGGAAATCCCCCCGGACTTCAAGCAACCGGTGGCCTCCGAGGTACCCGTGCTGCTGCTCTCCGGCGAATTCGACCCGATCACCCCGCCCGCTTACGCGGAACTGGCCGCCGAGACCCTGCCGAACAGCCTGCATCTGATCATCCCTGGCCAGGGGCACAACGTCATCTTGCGCGGGTGCGTGCCAAAGATCGCCACCGCGTTCATCCAAAGCGGCAGCATCCAGGGGTTGGAAACCAGTTGCCTCCAGACCATTCAACCCTTCCCTTTCTTCATCACCTTCTCCGGCCCCCAACCCTGACATGATCCAGGTATTCGACCTTCACAAATCCTTCGGCAAAGTGCGCGCCCTGAAGGGGGTCTCATTCGCGGCCCAGAACGGCCTGATCACCGGCTTGCTGGGGCCAAACGGCGCGGGCAAAACCACCAGCCTGCGCATCCTGTACACCGTTCTACGCCCCGATCAGGGCCGCGCCCTGGTAGACGGTTTCGACGCCACCACCCAGCCGCTAGAAGTGCAAAAACGGATCGGTGTTCTCCCAGACGCTTCCGGCCTGTACTCGCGGCTGACGGCGCGCGAAAACATCCGCTACTACGGGCGTTTACACGGCTTGCACGGCGAGGCCCTGGAGCGAAAAATCGAGCAACTGATCAAACTGTTCGATATGCAGGAATTTGCAGACCGGCGCACAGAAGGCTTTTCCACAGGCCAGCGCGTAAAGGTAGCCATCAGCCGCGCGCTGGTGCATGACCCGCCCAACGTCCTCCTGGATGAGCCTACCCACGGCCTGGACGTGATGAGCACCCGCGCCATGCGTCAGGTTATCCGCCGGATGCGCGAGGAGGGCAAATGCGTGCTGTTCTCCAGCCATATCATGCAGGAGGTCTCCGCCTTGTGCGACAGGATCATCGTGATCGCCCGCGGGGAGATCGTCGCCGAGGGCACCCCCGACGAACTACGCGCCCGCACCGGGCACGAAAACCTGGAAGATGCCTTTGTGGAAATCATCGGCAGCGGGGAGGGTTTGGAGTGATGTTCGACCAAATGTGGATCGTCTTCCAGAAAGAAGTGCTCGACAACCTGCGCGATCGCCGCGCTCTCGCCACTACACTGCTCAGCACGCTCATGGGGCCGGCCATCATGCTGCTTTTGCTCATGGTAATCGGGCGCACCGTGGAGCAACAGATCGAAAAACCGCTCGAATTGCCTGTCGTGGGCGCGGAATATGCCCCCAACCTGATCCAGTTCCTGAAACAAAACAACGTCGAAATTCTGCCCCCGCCGGATGACCCTGAAGAACAGGTGCGGGTGGGCGATTTCGAGGTGGTGCTGGTCATTTCCCGGAATTTTGGTGAAAATCTGCAAAGCGGCATTCCGGCCACCGTTCAACTTATCGTGGACGATTCCCGGCAGTCCTCCGCGCTGGATGTGAAGCGCGCCGAACGGTTGCTGCAACGGTATAACGACCAGATCGCAGCCCTGCGCCTGATCACGCGCGGGGTCAGTCCTTCCATTCTGCTGCCGGTGCTGGTCGAAACTATCGATGTCGCCACGCCCCAAAGCCAGGCGGCGCAACTGCTGGGCATCATGCCGTATTTCATCATTTTCGCGGTCTTTCTGGGCGGGATGCAACTGGCTGTGGACACCACATCGGGCGAGCGGGAGCGCAACTCGTTGGAACCGCTGCTGATCAACCCGGTCCCCCGCCGCGACCTGGTGTTGGGAAAGCTGGCCGCCACCGTGCTGTTCACCACCGTCTCACTGCTCGGCACGTTGATCGCGTTCGCATTGCTGTTCAACCTGGTGCCGCTGGAGGATTTTGTGGGCACACGCGTCAGCCTGGGTGTGGCCGCGTTGGTGAGAATCTTTTTCATCAGCCTCCCCATGGTCGGGCTGGCCAGCGCGATCCAGATCGTTTTCGCGGCTTTTTCGCGCAACACCAAAGAAGCCCAGGCCTATCTGAGCTTTTTGCCCCTCATCCCCGCGCTGCCGGGCATGTTTCTGGCATTTGTCCCGGTGAAACCCACCCTCTGGATGATCCTCATCCCCACCTTCGGCCAGCAGTTGCTCATCAACCAGATCATGCGGGCGGAGCCGGTTTTGCCGCTCAATGTCTGGGCTTCTGTACTGATGACCCTGCTTATCGCCGTGCTTTTGACCATCCTGGCCATCCGGTTGTACCACCGCGAACAAATTTTGTTCGGCAGGTAGGCGACGTCCCACGTTCAGCACACTCAGCCCCCTCAGCGCTTCAGCGTTCCGACGTGTGTCGCGGCGTGTGTGTTCCCGCAAACCCGCTTGTGACACTGTTAACAAACCGGTAACAATTCGTTGACCGGGCGTTAAATTCCCCCTGGGGCATTGTTAACCATCGGGTGGTATTATGGAAGGCGGGATAGGGAGTGGGTAACCGAACACTGAACACTGAACACTGAACAATGCCCCGTCTGGCCCTCCTGCTCACCACCCTGGCCCTTCTGCTGGCTGCCTGCGGCGAACAGCGCACCGTCGCCCCCCCGCAGATTGGCTTCACCCCCGAAACCCTCAACACTAACGAGACCCCCTCCCCGGCCACCGCAGCGCCCGCGGGCGCTCCCCTCGCGCTGCCCCCGGTCGACCCCCTCGATGTGAACGGCGACATCATCATCGCGGGCAGCTCCACCGTC
>JALUWE010000461.1 GCA_027019845.1 Anaerolineales bacterium
GGACGAGTTGTTGGGTCTGATGCGTGCCTTTTTGTCGGCTGGCAGCGCGTCGTTGCTGCTCAGTTTGTGGGCTGTTTCGGATCGCTCTACTTTCGAGTTGATGCGTAACTTCTATCACGCGCTTCAGGGGGGAAAATCGAAGGGAGAAGCGTTACAGGTGGCGCAATGCCGCTTTTTGACCGATCCAAAATTCGCCCGTTTTCGCCACCCTTATTTTTGGGCCTCTTTCTTTTTGATTGGAGACAACGATAGTTTATAGGAGAATCGAAGTGAAACACACAAATCCACAGCCCTTGAAATGGACTCGGCCAAAAAAGAACCTTAAAATTTGCCACCTCAAACCCGGACAGAGCTGTTTGGATTTCAACTTGATCTTGAGTGGCCGGGCCGCCGACATCGACGCTGTGTTGGACAGCCTTGCCCCCTCGTTTTTGGACACTGACCCGGAAAATGTGCTCACCATTCGGCTGGAGGCCTTGTCGGGGTCGGATGCCCACCGGGAGGTCGAAATCCGCCTGTACGATCTGATCGGGGAGGAGAGTGAAACCGCGGTGTGGAACGCGGTGTATCAGGTGTACCGCCAGGCCGCTATCAGCAAGAAGATCGTTTTCGCAGACCCGAACTTCGTCACCGGTGACCCGGGTCCCGGGGGCGGCTCCGGCGGGGTTAATGGCGGCACCACCGGCAACATCGGGCCCGATACCCCCGAAGAAGCCTTCATCAAACATTGGGCATTTGGGGAGCGAAACGCGGTACAACGCGGTATCCGCCTGGAAGACGGGCGCGGGCGACGTCTGGTAGAGCACAAAGGCGCGGGCGTGAAGGTGATCCTCTTCGATTCTTACGATAGCGACATCCCCCGCGACCTGGACCGCGCTCAAAACCCGGCGCAGAGCGCCGCGCAGGGCTGGATCGAAATCAGACGCGGCTTTCCCCCGGAACCCTTGCGCTTGCTGGTTTCCTCGCCGGACTTTCAGCCCTCCGGCATCAAAGTGGTTTCACACCCTGCTTTTGATTGTGTCGATGAGCACGGCTTTTACGTCGCCGGTTTGGTCCACCGCCTCGCGCCGCAGAGTGACATTCACCTGGTGGATGTGCTCAACGAAAAAAGCCAGGGAGAACTCTTCGGCCTGCTGCAATCGCTCTACCAGTTGGGGGTGCAGGCCGCGGAACAAGCCGGGGATGACCGCCCGCTGCAAGACACCGTCATCAACCTGAGCCTGGGGGCCAGCTTTTCCGAGACCATGCTGCTGCGCTCCAAAACGCGCGACGCGATCAAGGACTTGTACGATGCCGTGGTCGGCTCGAATGTGCAGGCACCCCCCTTCCTGTCGCAGCTTTTGGCAGACATGGTTGAGCATTTTCACTACGTCCCCTCCTTGCGCATGGTGCTCCAGGCGCTGCACACCCTGGGCGCGGTCGTGGTGGCGGCCGCTGGCAACGATTCGGGCCAGCACTATGGCGTCGAACCCGCGCAGATTCCGGCGCGCTATCCGGAAGTGATCGGCGTGGCCGCCAGCACCCAACACGGCCAGTTGGCCTGTTTCTCCAACCAGGGCGAAGTGCTGGCGCCCGGAGGCGGCACGCCCGATGATGTTTGCCCGCCGGTGGACTTCACAACCGATTGCCGGGACGTCGCCATGATCAGCCTGGTGCCGCGGGTGAAGCCTTACATGTCGGGGTACGCGTTTTGGCAGGGCACCTCGTTCGCCGCGCCCATCGTCAGCGGGCTGGCCGCGCTGGTGATCGAGAAACACAAACGAAAATTCGGCCACGCTCCCACCCCGGAACAGGTCAAGGAGTACATTTGCCAGAACACTCAGGACGGAATCGTGGACGTGCAAAACACGTTGAGCGCAATTTGAGCGGGTGTGCCGCTTACAGGCTTTCCACCTCTGCCCTCAACTTCCCCAACTCCTGCTGAAAGCGCGCCAGTTCCTTCTCCGCGGCTTCCAGCTTCTCCCTCTCGGCGCGCACGAAGCGGGTGTAGGGCGCGATGGCATCCTGGATGTGCTGCAAGCTGCCGTTGATCTCGCGCTCGAACTGGCTGCGCAACGCGTTGGAGAGGCGGACGCGCATCTGTGCAATTTTGGCGTGCATTTCTTTCTTGGCGGCCCGGCGGCGGGCCGGCAGAATGAAGAAACCCAGCAGCGCGATCAGGCTGGCCATCAGAATACCGGTCACATCCGCGGCGACAGTGGTGGCGATCACCGTGACCAGCGCGCCCAACCCCACCGCGCCGGCTTCCAGAATCGCGGCCGCGGCCACTGCCTCCTGAATGCCCTTCGCAATCTGCCGCGCCTCGCGGGTTTTGTCATACGCCTCCACCACGCGTTTGGCCTCCCGCCCGACCCCGTCGATCAGCCGTTCCCGGTCGTGGTGGAACGACCCCACCCCCAGGTCGCCGATGATGCGGTCTTTGTGTTGCTGGCGGCGTTCGGCCAGATGTTCGGTGACGGCCTGCCACTGGCGCAGATCGGCCTCCACCACCCAATCGATCATTTCCGCCACCCGGCTCTCGATCTGGTGCGGCACGTCGCCCACCACTTTGACCTCGAACTCGCGCTGAATGCGCTCCTTGCGCAGCAGGTCCGGCACCCGCGCGATGCGGATGGTCTCCTCAAAGAATTCGTCCCCGCGGGTATCCATTTGGAAGAGGATTTTTTCGATGTCCGACATGCGGAACTCGAAATCGCGCTGCATGTCCGCTTTGTAGACCGCCAGTTGACGCTCCACGTCTTCGAGCACGGAGATGTCCTCGGCCAGCAGCGCCAGGCGTTGGCGGGTGATCTCCAGGTAGCGCGCCACCAGGCGTTCGCCCACCCCAATCGGGTTGAGGAATTTGTGGCGCAGGCGGCTGCTCTCGTCCAACGTCTCCTCGATGAAGGTCTCCAGGGCTTCGAAGCGGCTTTCGGGCCACAGCCGGGGTTCGCCCTGTTTAGCGCGCAAGGCCAGCCGCGCGCTGAGCGGGAAGATTTCGGGGGTGATCCCCAGCAGCGCGCGGGCGTTGTCCTGGATGAAGGCGATGATTTGCTCCAGGTCGGCCTCGTTTTCCAGGATGTCCACCTTGTTGAGCACCACGATCACTTTCTTGCCCCAGTCGCGGATGCTCTCCAAGAAGGCGCGCTCGCTTTCCGAGAAGGGGCGGTCCGCAGAGGTGACGAACAGCACCATATCGGCGCGCGGCACGAACTGGGTGGTGATGGCCTCGTGCTCGCGGATGATGGCGTTGGTGCCGGGGGTATCCACGATGCTCAGGTTTTTCAGCAGGTCCACGGGCGCGGTGAGCACGTGCAGGTGTTCGCTCTGGATGCTGCGGGTTGGTTGCTCGCCGTAGCGCAGCACGTTGATCTGGGTGGTGGTGGGGGTGACGCCTTCTTCGAGCAGGTTCTGGCCGAGCAACGCGTTGATGAACGCGGATTTACCCGCGTTGAACTCGCCCACCACTACCAGCAGGAAGAATTCGTCGAGCTGGCGGATGGAATCGACCAGGGTTTTCTGGTCTTCGGTGGTGGCGCCGAATTCGAGCAGCGCGACGCGCAGGTCGGAGAGCAGGGCGCGTTCGCGGGTGAGGAGGTGCTGGTGGGTGGGGGTGAGGAGGTGCATGGGGGCGGTTTTCAGTGGTCAGTGTGCCGTTGTCCAGCCTTGTTGGCGGAGGAGGCGTTCGAGATCGGTTTCCAGAGCGCGGAAGGCAGGAAGTGCGCGTAATGGTGAAAAATCATCTATGAATTCGGTTATCCGCTGGGCATTTTGAGCAACGCGCAGTTTTCTTTGACGGCGTCCTTGCAGTCCGCTGGCCTCCCGCAGGATGTTGTAGAGAACTTCTTTGGGATCGGGAATTTGTTCGACTCTGGTCATGTTCGGAAGCCGCAGCGGATTTGTTCCATTGGGATTGCCCGCGGCTCTGCGCAGCGCTGCTTCGTCGAATAATAGCCAGGCTTCGGTCATTCTCACCGGTACCACACAAATAGCTGGCGTAGCGATAGGAATTTTGGCGATTTCACCTTGAATTTCAGCCACACGCCGGTTGTGGGACATTCGCTCTGCGTCACGGTGAACGAACAGCAAATCGCAAGGATACAGCTCGATGCTTGTCAGAATCCGATCTCGCAGTTTTCTGCCTGGTGGTGAGGAGAGCCTGCGCAGGTCGGCCCATTCTGGTTGGATGGGGAGGGTTACTCCGTGTGTGCGCAGCAACCAGGTCAGGATGGGGATCAGAGCCTGGTCGGACGGGCCATCTGCCAGCAGGGTGTAACGCAGTTCGTCCATGCCGAAGGCGTTATCAGGATTGATCGAAGACGGGAAGATAGGGCTGTAAATCCGGGCGGTCAGCGACTCGTCGGGTTTTTGATTTTGAGTTCCGGTAAACAGGCTTTGGAATGACCGGGTTCAAATAAGCCAGTAATTTTCCGCGCGATACTACCCTGGTTTTCTGGGGTGATTTTTCCCGCCAGGTGTCGGGCAGGCAGCTAAAGACAGCGTGTTTGAATCGGCGTCCGTCTTTGACGGTTTCCTTCAATTCTGCAACCAGTAAGCTGTCGTCTGGCACCTGGCTGACCACTGCTGGCGAATGGGTGTTGACGATCACCTGGCGCAGAGGGTTGTCCGGGCCGATGGGTTCACCGACATCGGTTGCAATGTCTTGCAGCAGTTCCAACATTGCCGGGATTCGGTCGGGGTGGATTCCGTTTTCAGGTTCTTCGAGACAGACCAATCCCTGTGCGAAGGGATCGATTTCCAGTATTGCCAGTGCCAGGAAGCGTAATGTGCCATCGGATAAAGAGCGTGCGGGGAACGGTGTGCCGGAGCGGTCGGTGATCTGCAGGGTGAGCAGCTCGCGCCGTAGGTCCTGATCGATGGACAAGTCATACACGTCGTCGATCAATTCCGCCAGGCGGTTTGCTACCCGACTGTACACTTGAGCGGTGTGTGCGCCATTGGCTTGTCGTCGAGCCAGGTGAAACAGCGTGGATGCCAGATGTGAACCGTCCGCTCCCAGGCGAGTGGGCGCAGTAAATTCATCCGGTCTACGCATTGCGGACGGTTCCAGTTGCAGCAGCCGCCAGGATTGCATCTCCCTGCGCGCCAGCAGCGCGGTAGGGCTTTCTGTGGCGTTTGCCGCGGAAAGCACGGTTTTCGGCAGGTTTGCAGCCAACAAACTTAAAGGCCGTCCGCTGACCCCTTCCTGATGTCGTTTGATGATGCGGTTTTTACCTTCGCCTTCTGTGGAGATGAAGGGGGAGGTGCGCCGCCCAACGACCGCGGATTTTCGCCATGCAACACTGTGCGGAAACAATAAGTGCCGCCGTGCTTCGCCGATGTTGATGTGTACAAGCTCTTCCTTTTTCAATTCCAGCGAGCCAAGCGAACGCAACTGTTCGTCTTGGTGCAACCCCAGGGTGAGGCGGTAACGCAAAAAGGTGATACTGGCTTGCGCTTTTTGGCCCAGGTCATCTACGCCTTGCTGGGGGATGATCATTTCTGCCTCGAACGACATTTCGTTTGCGTAGCGTTCCCCCACACGATGAAACAGGCTGCGGATATCCGCGGTGCGTTCTCCCTCGTCACGCACTGTGAGCGCGGCTTCAATCAAAGGGCGGTCTGCCAGCGCGCTTAAAAAGCGAATCGCATCGAATAGATTGGATTTCCCCACCCCGTTTGCACCGGCCACACAGGTGAACGGACCAAAACGAACGTCAACATCCACCAGATTTTTGAAGCCAGAGACTTTCAGTCGGGTGAGCATAGCTGCTACTCCTTGAGAGAGCCAGAATTCCAAAGTTAGTGTACACAAGATCCCCCCATTACGCAACACGCATTACGCATTACACCACCCTCACCACACTCCCCCTCTCTCCCTTTTCCACCTCGATGCGGGTGGGGAAGGCCTCTTTGAGGGAGTCGATGTGGGTGATGACCAGGATTTTGGCGAAGTCGGGGCGCACCAGGTTGATGGCCTCGATCAGGCGTTGGCGGCCCATCTCGTCCTGGCTGCCGAACCCCTCGTCGATCACCAGGGTTTGCAGCCGCGCGCCGGCGCGTTGCGCCAGAATTTCGGAGAGCGCCAGCCGGATGGCGAAATTGACGCGGAAGGCCTCCCCGCCGGAGTACATCTCGTAGTCGCGCACCCCGGCCCGGTCGCTGATCTGGATGTCCAGCGTTTCCTTCAGGTGGTCGCGGGACTTCAGCTCGCGCTGGGTGCGGAAGCGCACGGACATCTCGCCGTTGCTCAGCCGGTCCAGGATTTGGTTGGCTTTGCTCTCGATGTGCGGCAGGGCTTGCTCGATCAGCAGCGCGGGCACGCCGTCCTTACCGAAAGCGCGCTCCAGTTGCCGGTATTGGGCGACCTGTTGTGCCAGGGTTTGGCGTTCGGCTTCCAGGGTTTTGCGCCGCTTTTTGAGGTCCGCCAACACTGCGACGCGTTGCTGCGCCATGCCGAATTGCATACGAAGCTGGTTTTCTCGTTGCCGGATGTCCAGCAGATCGCGCTGCGCCTGTTCCAGGTCGGGGGCCTGCGCCTGGGCTGCGGCAAAACGGGCCGCGGCCTGGTCGTGTTCGGCCTGCCGCGCTTCCAGTTCCTGGCGGTCGGCGGCAATTTGTGCTTCGTACCCCGCGATCTCGCGCTCCAGCGGCGCGAGCGCGGCCTGGGCTTTCTCGAGGGTGGACAGTTCCGCGGCCCAGCGTTCGCCCTCCTGCACCGCGGCGCGCACGCGGTCGTGTTCCTCCGCGTCGTAGCCGATCTCTTTCAGTTCCCGGTCGATTTGCGCCAGGGTTTTGCGGGCTTCGTGCGCGTAATCTTCGTTTTCCAGGCGGGTTCGGACGGATTCCAGGCGCGGCAGGTGGTTTTCTTGCCAGTCCTGTTCGGTTTTGGCGAGCTGTTCGAGCGCGGCGTCGACTTCCGCCAGTTGGGAGGTCAGCCGGTTTTTCTCGGCGTCCAGCGATTTGAGGTCCGCGATCTGGGTTTTGAGGTGGCGGACTTTTTGCTCGGTTTCTTTGACCAGCGCGTTGTTGGCCCGGTAGCGGTCGCCCATCTCTTTGCCCTGCGTTTCCAGGTCTGCGATCAGCCGCTGCCGCTCCTCGGAGGAGAGCGGCTGGCCGCACAGGGGGCAGTTTGCACCCTGGGTGGCTTCGAGTTGATCGATGCGCTCTTTGAGTTCGTGCATGGCGTCGCGCAGGCGGGGGTTTTCGGCTTTGGCGTCGGCCTGTTCGTGCAGCGCGGTTTGCAGCGCGGCTTCCAGTTCCTGGCGCTGTTGCAGCCGGGAGTCGAGCGCGGCCAGGTTGTGTTGAATTTCGTCCCGCTGCCGGTTCAGGTCTGCGCGTTGGGCAACGGCCTGCTGCACGCGCGCCTGTTGCTGGAACAGGGCGTCCCGTTCGGCCTCCAGGCGGGCGCGCGTTTGCGCGATCTCGGTCTGGGGGGCCTGGCGCCGGGCCTGGTGCTCCTGGAAGCGGGCCGCGGTCTGCTCCCATTCGGCCAACTGCGTCCGGGCTTGCTGCCAGGCCTGGTGCGCGGCCTGAATCTCGGGGCCGCGGGCGAGCACCGCCGCGTACGCCTCCCGCTCGCGCAGGCGT
>JALUWE010000462.1 GCA_027019845.1 Anaerolineales bacterium
AGGCTTTCTCCCATTTTGAGTGTGGTGGTCTCCGCGCTGTTCGTTACCCTGGCGGTGGGCACGGCGATTTTGGAATATGTTCGCCGCAAGACTCCCTTGCACCGCAGCCGGATCATCTATTGGATGCTGAGCACCATTTTACTGCTGCTCAGCATCATGCTGGTGATAAGCCGGCAATATACGCTCGAATTACTGGGGGCGGCACTCCATTGGTCGGCGGCGCTCCTGTTGACGTATGTCATTTTGAATCCCCAACTGCCCAGCATTGCCAGCGGGGTGCGCGCCTTTCTGAACAGCGTGCTCAGCAGGCTCATTCCCATCACGATGGCAACTGTGTTGAGTCTGAGTATTGTGTACGGGTTGGCGCAATCCGGCATCATTCAACTGGAATGGACACAAAATCTCTTTGTGGGAATGGTGATCGGCAGCATTATTGTCTTCGCAGTTTCTCGCCCGTTCGTCTATGCCAGCCGGTGGTTTTTGAACCGGGTTTTGTTCGGGCAGCATTATGAAACGCAGCAGGTTGTGCAGGCATATAGCCGGGCCATCAGTCAGGTAATCTCTTTGGAAGGGGTAACAGCCGCGGCAATGGAGCTGATCGATCAGACACTGGGGATTCTGAGAGGCACGTTGCTGGTCATCGAAGAAGCGGACGAGCATCGCTGGTGGCTGCGGGTGATGCCTGGTTTGGGCGTTCCATTTGGGCAGCCTCGCTTACTCTTACGAGCCGATTCCCCCATCACGGCATGGTTTGTCGAGCGCCATGAACCGCTGCACCAATACACCCTGGACGTTGATCCCCGCTTCGAAAACTACAATCCAAAAGAAGTGCAGGGGTGGCGACAGCTCAATATGGAGCTTTTTCTACCGATCAAACGCTCCGACCAACTGATTGGTGTGATGGCGTTAGGAATGCGGCGTTCGGGGCGCACCTATACGAGGGCCGATCTGGATTTGTTGATGACGCTGGCGGATCAGACCGGGATTGCATTGGAAAACGCCAGCCTTTTTTACCATGCCCAACGGCAGGCGGACGAACTGGCACTTTTGAACGAAATCGGCAGAGAAGTCACGGCCTCCATCGAGTTGGATCAGGTGATCTCCCGGCTTGCCGGGCGCATCGAACAAGCCTTCAAAGGCTCCAGGGGGTATATTTTCCTGATGGATGAAGCCGCGAACGAACTGGTGCTGCAAAACGCGTTCGGGGGCAAAGTGCCCAAAACGAAATCTTTTCGCATCCAACCCGGCAAGGGGTTCCTGGGACAGGTTGCCGAACAGGGGAAATCGGTGTTGGTCACCGATCTACAGGCTGACAGCCGCTATGACCCGGACGTAGATGGGTTGCTGACATCCAAAGCCCGGGCAACCATTTGTGCGCCCATCGTGGCTCGAAACCGCATACTGGGAATGATTCTTTTGGTAGGTTCAGCTCACACCAGCCTGGGGGTTGGCGAACTCTCGCTGCTGGACAAAATTGCCTCCTTTGCCGCGGTTGCGGTTGAAAATGCCAGAGAGGTAGCCAGACGGGAAAAGGCGTTTCGCCAGCAGTTCAAGGCCCTGGCAGCCAAATTCGACCGGCTGAGGCGCAAATAGCGTTCCACGCCCGCTTTAGCTGGATGCCGTTCTTTTCAACAAATCGGTCATCTCCGCGACAGGCAACGCGCGGCTGAACACATGCCCCTGGATGGCATCGCACTTTCGCTGGCGAAGAAACGCCAACTGCGATTGATTTTCAACCCCTTCTGCAACCACATCCAAACCCAAATTGTGTGCCATGACGATGATCGCGCTGGCGATAGCCGCGTCGTCGGGGTCGATGTCAACGTCGTACACGAATGATTGATCGATTTTGATCGTATCAATGGGAAACCGCTTGAGATAATTGAGCGAGGAGTAACGAGTGCCAAAATCGTCCAGCGCAATGTGGACGCCCATCTCTTTCAGTGCGTTCAGTTCCAGAATGGCTTTCTCGGTGTCTTGAATGGTGGTAGGCTCCGAGATTTCTAGCTCCAGAAGGTATGGGGGCATACCCGTTTCGTTCAGAATGGCCTCGATGCTGGCTGCCAGATTGGGCACTTGAAACTGGCGGTTGGAGATATTGACCGAAATTCTTAGGGGAGGATAGCCGGAATCCACCCAGACGCGGTTTTGGGCACAGGCCGTTCGTAATACCCACTCGCTAATGGGGATGATCAGGCCTGTTTCTTCTGCCAGAGAGATAAATTGTGCCGGGAGGAGCAGCCCAAGCTCTGGATGCTCCCAACGTAATAGCGCTTCAATTCCGGCAATCTCCCCAGTTTGGGTGTTGATTTTTGGCTGGTAGTGCAGCACAAATTCGTCCCGTTGCAGAGCGTAGCGCAGACTGCTTTCCATGATCAGCCGCTTCAACGCTCTGATGTTCATGGCGGGGTCATAAAATTGATAGTAGTTTCTGCCCTGTTCTTTGGCGCGGTACATTGCCAGGTCTGCATTTTTGATCAGGGTCTGCTCGTCCTCCCCGTCATTCGGGTACATGCTGATGCCTACACTTATCGTGATGTAAAACTGCCGTTCCTCTATGACAAAAGGAACGGAAAACGCGTTCAGAATTTTCTGAGCCACAATAACAGCATCTTTGGCTACTCTCACATTTTCGAGCACGATGATAAACTCATCCCCTCCCAGGCGGCCAATCGTATCGCTTTGTCGCAGGCATTCTGAAAGGCGTTCGGCTGCTTCTTGCAAGAGAAGATCGCCTTTCGCATGACCCAGGGTATCGTTGACCAATTTGAAACGATCCAGGTCCAGGAACATGACCGCCACCTGCATCCCGTTGCGAGCAGCCTGTTCGATGGCATGGGCCAAACGGTCGTTGATCAGTGTGCGGTTGGGGAGGCCGGTCAGGGTGTCATGGGTGGCCAGATACTCCATATGACGTTCTGTATCTCGCAATTTGGTGATGTCCTGCGCTACAATGGTGACACCAGCAAACTTTTGGAGGCTGTCTCGCCGGGCAGATATTTTGGCCCTAAACCAGCGTGTTTCGCCATCAATCTCCAAAGAATAGTCGAATTCTTGCGTGGTCCCGGTGGCAACAAGCCGTTGTATCGCCTCATCGAGCGGAACAACCAAACTTGCTGGCAGAACTTCTTTGAATGACTTGTGCAAAAACTCTTCCGGGGTGATAAGGAGTTCGTATCCTTTTGGCTTGTGATAGTCGAGGAACACGCCGTTTTCATCCAGCACGAAGACCAGATTGTCCAGCGACTGCAAAGTGGAACGGAGGTTTTCCTCGCTGTGCCGCAAGGCCTCCTGTGCTAACACGCGGTCGGTGATCTCTCTGGCAATGGTTTGAAAACCTGTCAGATTCCCCTGCGCGTCGAACAGGTTGGTAAATGAGTTTTCCGTGTACACTACATGCCCGTCTTTGTGAATCCAGGCCCATTGGCTGGGGGTATCGGGAAAGATACCGGTGTTTCGATAATGCCGCCAAAAGTCTTTGAACTGTTGGCGAGAATGGGGGTGAACGATTCGGGCGGCAAAATCCGGCTCTTGCAGAAAAACGTCTGGCTCGTAACCGAAGATGTGCCTGCAAGCCGGGCTGGCGTAAAGGACTTCGCCGGTGATGCTGACTTCAAAAATAGCTTCTTTCGAGTTGTCGAGCAGCCTCCGCAATCGACTCTCGGTTTCTTTCAGTGTTTTTTCCAGTTCCCGCCGCCGCGAAATGTCCACCACATAGCTGATAAAGGCTTTTTCACCCCCCTCGGAAAAATAATCCAATCCTACCTCAACAGGGACCCGGCTCCCGTCCTTGCGTAACGCGTAGAATTCACGCCCCTGTCCCATAGGGCGTTGTTGGGGGGCCTTGTGAAATACCTCTCGCCAGTACAGGTGTGCTTCGCGCTGTTCCGGGGGTAACAAAACTTCTATAGACTTCCCGGATAGCTCTCCCCGCTCGTACCCAAAAATCTGCTCCGCTTTGGCGTTGGCGTAATCGATCTCGCCCTGCAAATTGACGATGATGATCCCTATCGGTCCGGAGTCGACAATCGCGCGGTAGTGATGGATGGAAAGACGGGAGTCGTCATACCTCGATTTTGCTATATCGCGATGGTCTTCACGGGACATAGAGGGTTTACGGATCGTCACAAGGTGCTCCATTGGAAAAATGATAACACGAAGCCATGATGTCCTCTTCGCCTGCTCACCGGGCTATCAGCGGGAGGAAGAATTGCGGGATGAGGCCGCTAGCCAGCTTCAAGCCGCGGTTGGCCGCATCGTAATAGCTCACGAATGGCACGTTCCCCCACCCAAAGTCCAGCGAGGAAAACTGGCCTGCATTCCCGGAGGTATCCACCGCAGAAACCACCCAACCGCTCGCACCCAGTTGCGCGAAATACAAAGCCTGATTGCCGGGATCGTAATACGCGATGGCGGGTGTGCCGTTGGAATCCAGGGCAATCGCGGTGGAAACCTCTCCCGGTCCCAGCGGAGAGAACCGGGCGGGAAACTGCAACACCGCGGACAGGCTGGCTACGGTCTGAATCGTCCAACTGCCCGCGCTGCCCTGCGCGTATTTGATCGTGTTGTTGGTGGCATCGTAGTAACTGATGTGCGCCTTGCCGCTCGAATCCAGCGCCAACGAGGTAAACTGGCCGACGGCGGCGCTGTTGTCCACCGTTTGCAACACCCAGGTTGCACCGTCCCAGTAGGCATATCTCAACGCGCTGTTGGTGACGTCGTAGTAGCTGATGTGCGGGAAATTCGATGCGTCCGTCGCCAGGGAGGTGTACTGGCCTGTGTTCCCGGCGTTGTCCACCGTTTGGGTGGTCCACCCCGCCCCGACCCAGACCGCGTACTTGAGCGCGCCGTTCGTGGCATCGTAATAGCTGATGTGGGGCACATCAGCCCCGTCGATTGCCAGCGAGGTATAGAGTCCCACGTCGCCGCTGCCATCCACCGTGACCAGCGTCCAGGATGCCCCGGACCGGGCTGCATATTTGAGCGCCCCGTTGCTGGCGTCGTAATAACTGATCGCGGGCGACTCGCTGCCGGTCAGGGCAAGCGAGGTGTACAGACCAACGTCGCCACCGCCATCCAGCGTGACCGCCTGTGAACCTGCCCCGCTCCACTGAATGTATTTCAGATCCCCGTTGGACAAATCGTAATACGAGATGTGCGCCTGCCCATCATTGGCGATCTCCAGAGAAGTGTACCGCCCGATATCTGCCGAGGCATCGATGGTATCTGTATCCCATCCGCCCCCATCCGATTGGGCGTGCCGGAACTCGCCGGTATCGATACGCAGGTAAGTGATGTGAACGTTGCCCGCGGCATCGAGTGCAATGGAGGAGTAAAATCCGGCCTTGCCATCACTCTGGACGGTCTCGGTCTGCCAGCTCAGAGAGGGCTTGGTGGCGTATCTGAGATTGTCTCCCTGATCAGAAAAGTAGCTGATGTGCGGCACGCCCGTACTGTCGGTGGCGATGGACGAATACCCGCCGTTGTCATCGATTTCGGTCACACTCCACTGGTTGCCGTTCCAAAATGCGTATTTCAACACGTTGTTGGCCTGGTCGTCGTAACTGATGTGAATGAAGCCAAAAATGTCTATCGCAATCGAGGTCTGCGTGCCGACTTCCACATTGCTGTCCACCGTTTCGATAGACCAGGTGTTGCCGCTGAGGGAGGCGTGTTTGAGGGCGGTGTTGGTGATGTCGTAATAGCTGATGTGCGGGTTGCCGCTCGCGTCCACAGTCAGAGAGGTGAAAAACCCGGTCAGGCCGCCGCTGTCCACTGTGCTGACTTCCCAGTTTCCGCCATCCCAAAACGCGTATTTCAAATCATCGTTGGTATCGTCAAAATAACTCACGTGCGCGTTTCCGGCCGCGTCCAGTTCGATAGAGGTAAACGCGCCGACTGCCTGGCTGTCATCTACGGTCTCGATTTGCCACTGATTCGCATCCGCATCCCAGTAAGCAAATTTGAGAGCGGCATTGAGGGCGTCGTAATAGGTGATGTAGGGATCGTCGTTCTCATCGAGCGCCAGAGAGGCGTACTTTCCCACCCCGGGGTTATTATCCACCACCTGAACATCCCAACTGTTCCCATCCCACTGCGCGTAATACAGCTGATCCCCACCATAGACCGCGTGCGGACGGCCGTTCGAGTCCACCCGCAGGCTGCGGCTGGACATGTTGTTGAAGGATTTCGTGTCCTCAACGTCCACCACGGCCCAACTGACAGGATTGGATGCCGACGGCGAAACCGGAACGGACGGATACGCAGCCAGGGCCGACAACACACCCGTTCCCACCAGAATCAGAAACAGAACCAGCCCCAACCCAGCAACGCCCCGCGCCAAGCGGTCATCAAGAGGGGGAAAGTCGCGTTCCATTGTCATGCTCCTGAAAGCACAAAGAAAAAAAGACGGAATCAGTTGTTCGCTTCCCTCACCGGAATCAAATTATACCATTGGGCGGCAAGCGTCACCTGTCCCCAAAAACCGCGCCCATCGCCTCCGGCGCAACCCTCACCCCCTCGAAATTCTCGAACGTCAGATCGCGGCACGCCAGCTCCAATTTCGTTTTTACCGCCTCGAACAAGTCCAGATAGCTGCCTACAATGCGGGCTTCCCATCGCAGACCCAGGCGGGCAGCGGCTTGCCGGATGCTGGCCGCGTCCGGCCCCTCGATCTCCGCGAAATTCCCCAGCGGCGTTTCGTCCAGCACCACTTCGAGTGCTCCCAGGCGGTAGGTGGTGCGATGCTTCTCGTACACGAAACTGACATGGTAGCCGAGCGACTCGAACAAGGCCCTGGCCGCCTCGAAATCCCCGACCTCGAACTCGATCTCCTGCCGGGCGCGCACCCCGCCCTCCATCTTCCCCGGCCCTTTGTACGTCACCCGCACACCGGCATCCCGGCGCAGGCGCAAGACCTGAAAGCTGCGCGCCAACTCGTGGCCCGGCCTATCAAAACGCAGGTTGTACTCGTGAACGCGCGGCTTCTCCAACCTGGCCCCCAGCGACTCCAGACGGCTTCGCATCCCCTCCAGATCGGCCAGCAAAAACTTAACTTCGCGTTCCATGTCCAGAGTAGAGAGTGGAGAGTTGTTTTCTACTCACCACTCAGGGATGGTTCAGAGAGAGGGGAACAAATAGGACTTACGCACTTGAAAAGTCGCACCCAGACCTCACAGGTCTCAAGGAGCATGGAGATGCCCGGATGCAATCTATTTTAGGTAAAATCTTCCTACATCGTGTGGTAGTAGACCTGTGAGGTCTCAACTGCGTAAGTACTGTAACAAATTGGACCTCCTGCCACTCAGGATGCCATACCCATTCACAATTAACCGTTCACAATTCACCATTCACAATTCACCATTCACAATTAACCGTTCACAATTCACCATTCACCATTCACCATTCACAATTCACAATTAACCGTTCACAATTCACAATTCACCATTCACCATTCACAATTCCCTATCCCTATCCCTATCCCTATCCCTATCCCCCCCCCCTCCCCCCCCCCCCCCCCCCCCCCCCACCCCCCCCCCCCCCCCTTCCCCCCC
>JALUWE010000463.1 GCA_027019845.1 Anaerolineales bacterium
ATTTGCGAAAAAAATTGGAAAAAGACCCCTCCAATCCCCAATACATTCTGACGGAACGAGGAGTTGGCTACCGTTTTGTGGATTTCAGAAAGCAAAAAGCAGCCGAGGAAAGCCGGTAACCGGTTCAGTCCGGCTTTTCGTCTTCCAAAGCTCGCAAATAGCTCCAGTGATAGATCCCATGACGGTGGCCGTCCGCCCATACGATGTTGATGGCATAATTCCCCACCTGTTGAATTTCTTCCACCTGATAGGCACGCGAATCGTATAAGGGGATCACAAAGTCACTCAGATCGGGCATGGTGCCCATATTCTCGTGCCCCCCCCGGCACTCTGCACAAGGACAGGCTTCCCTCAGCAAAGCAAAGGGAAGTTCGCTAATTTCTCCATCGTTCCAGGTGATGATAAGTTTTCCCTCCCTTCGATTGGCGGTTATACCAGTTGGCATCAAAGCGTCCATGTTTTTATTACCTCGTTACGGATTTTGTATGATCTCCAGATAGTTGGAAGCAGCCCAACCATTACGGCTTTCGTCGTAGAATCCTACCAGATACCACCAGATCAGGCCATCCGCTTCTTGCGGTCCGTCACGCACCACAAAAACCTCCGACTCAAGCCCCAAATAACGGACTTCGCTATTCAACCCCGGCTCACTGCGCAGGTTCAGCCCATCTCCTCCTGTGCCCGTAATCTGCACAAACGCCCCTTGCACGATCGTCCCCGGTAGAGGCGTTGGAGCGGGAGTTTCGCTTGGCGGGGGTGTGTCTGTCGGCAGTTCGAAACCGGATACGGTAGCGGTAGGAGCGGGAATAATGGTGAGCGCTGCCGCTGGAGCGTTGTTTTCGTTGGTCAGAGGGAGGAAAATCGTCATCCAGCACACAACCAACCCCAACAAGAGCGCGCCGACCACCACCGCACCCACCAGCACCCACAAATTTATCACAGCTCCAAACAGTTTTCTCATCTTTGCTGTGGATTCGCGAACAAATTCATCTCTGTTCGTTCGGGCGCCAACACTCGCAACGCGAGCGGTGCAATCCAATTTCCAGCGCCCAGACGTTGGCAGTGCCCCCAGGGAGCACCCCAAGCGCGGTCCTCGATCCCATCAACCCGCTAGCCGCCTTGCCGACCGACCCATCGCCCCCCACGATGAACAAGGCGTCCAGCCCCGCCTGGGCAGCCTGGCGGGCCAGGCGGGTAATGTGCTCCCCGCTTCGGGAGGCCTCGATTGCCACCTCCGATCCAAAATCCTGCAACGTGTGAACAACGCCGGAGGTCAGCAACTCCGGAGGAATTTTTCCGGCTTTCGGGTTGTAGACCAGTAACGCGCACCGCATGGCGATGATTGTACACGAAATTCGGGAGTAGGGAGCAGGCATAAACGGTCAGACAAGTCCGACAAACCAACTCATTTGATAAAATTGGAAACATGGAAGAAAACGTTTTGCTAAACGACCGTTATCTGCTGCAAAAACTGGTCGGCAGGGGAGGCATGGCTTCGGTGTACCAGGCGCGCGATTTGATGCTCGAACGCCCCGTCGCCATCAAAGTCTTACGGGAAGCCTATTCCCGCGATCCCGCCTTCCGGGAACGCTTCCGCCAGGAGGCCAAAGCAGCCGCCAACCTTTCCCACCCCAACATCGTCACCGTCCACGATTTCGGGTACGACAAAGGGCGGCTGTTCATCATCATGGAGCACGTCCCAGGCACTGATTTGAGAACCATGTTGGAGCAGCGCGGCCGCTTCCCGGTCGAGGAGGCCATCCCGCTGCTGGTGCAGATTTGCGCCGGCTTGGGCTACGCACACCGGGCCGGGCTGGTACACTGCGACATCAAACCCCACAACATCCTGATCACCCCAGACCGCCGCGTCAAAGTAACCGACTTCGGCATTGCCCGCGCCCTGGCTTCCATCAACCCCGACGAGCTTACAGACATCGTCTGGGGTTCGCCGCAATACTTCTCCCCTGAACAGGCAGCCGGAAAAGCGCCCTCGCCCTCTTCGGACGTGTATTCATTGGGCGTGATCATGTACCAGATGCTGACGGGACAATTGCCCTTTGTCAGTGCTTCGGCTGAGGAATTGGCTGAAATGCACCGCCAGGCCGCGCCTGTACCCCCGCGTAAGATCAACCAGGACATCCCCCCTGTTTTGGAACAGATCATCCTCAAAATCCTGGCCAAAGAACCCTCCGCGCGTTACCGCACCGCCGATCAACTAGGCCGGGTGTTGATGACGTTCGACCCCTCCCGGCAGCCGCCTACCCAACCCGTCCCACCCCGCGCGCCGCTCAGCCCGGCTTCCCCCCCGCAGACCCGCCCCTCCCAAGCCCCTGGGCAGTCTCCCGTCTCCGCCGGGAATAACAACCTGAACATCGACTGGGTCACGGTCGGGCTGGCTTTGTTGGCCGTGTTGGCCGTAGGAGGCCTGATCCCGTTCTGGATTTGGGTGTATTTCACCACCAACCCTCCCCTGCCGTGATCCTGCCCTCGAAAACGGCTGCCCGCCACGCTGTTCTACACCCCTTAAAAACAAAAACCGCGGCCCACGCCGCGATCCTTGTCATCGACTCGCCAGCCGCCAATCACACCTGACCGGTCGTCTTTACACTTAGCGCGCTTTTGCCAGGGTGCGAATACAGCGTGTACACAACGTCTTACGCACCTTACGCCCCCCCTCATACACCGAGACTTTTTGCAAATTCGGTTTGAATTTCCGGCGGGTGGATTTCTTCGACCACGGTACACTGCGGCCAAACGTTGTCGTCTTTCCACAATTTGCACATTTCGCCATTGTTCTTGTCCTTTCCCGAAGAAGAATTATAATACCTGATTTGAGAGCCAATCGGCTTTGTCCAAAAGCCGCCCGATCCTACCACAAACCACATCGGATAGCAACCTTTTTTGAAAAAGTACCACAACAGAAAGCAAAAAGCAGGAACAGGTGTTTTTTGTATCGAATTCGTCGAATGCGCATGAATTTTTTGCACATCCGAAGCACGAATGATCTGGGTGTGGGACAAATAAAACCCATGAGACGGCCTGCACGATTGAGACCATCCAGACGACCCCCAAACGAGGTGCTCCATGACTGACGTCAACACCCCCTTAGGCAGCATTCGCATTTCACCCCGCGCGATTGCTACCATCGCATATCAGGCCACCATGCAATCCTACGGCGTGGTGGGACTGGCCTCCAAAAACTTTTTCGATGGTCTGGCGAACGTGGTCGTCAAAGACCCAACACACGGCATCGACGTGAAATTCGACGGGGAGGCCATCGACATCGACATCTACATCATCGTGGAATACGGCACCCGCATCAAAACCGTTGCCGCCAGCGTAGCCAACACCGTCCGCTACCACGTCGAGAAGGCCATCGGCCTGCCCGTCAACCTCATCAACGTCCACGTTCAAGGCCTGCGCATCAGCGATACGGACTAAACCCTATCCCCGTCCTTCGAATACGAGCGGCTGCGCCGCCCTCCGCTCAGAACGCAATCCCCAATTCACAATTAACCGTTCACAATTCACCATTCACAATTCCTACCCCCCCATCCTTCGACTACGAGCGGACTTCGTCCACTATCCGTTCAGGATGCAATTACCCAATTACCCAATTACCCAATTACCCAATTACCAATACCCAATACCCAACATCCCTCCCAGGAGAAATGAATGGAAGTACCCCCGGAAAGCTCAACAACCGAACGACGCCAGAAATTTGAAGAGCAAATAGACGGCCAGGCCTTCAAGGAACTGGCCGAAGCCGGGTTGACCTGGCTGCGGACAAACAGCCAGCTTGTCAACTCCCTCAACGTTTTCCCGGTGCCCGATGGGGATACAGGCACCAACATGGTGCTCACCATGCAGTCCGCCATCAATGAGATTGTCGATTCCCCAGAGCGCAACGTTGGCAAAATGATCCAGAGCCTGGCCCACGGCGCATTGATGGGCGCGCGCGGCAATTCGGGCGTCATTCTCTCCCAATTGTGGCGCGGTTTCGCCCGCGCCCTGCAAGACCAACCCGTGCTGACAGCGGATTTGCTCGCGGACGCCCTCGCCGAAGCGCGCGACACCGCCTACCGCGGCGTGGTCCGCCCTGTGGAAGGCACCATCCTGACCGTCTCCAAAGATATGGCCAGCGCCGCGCTGAAAGCCAGAGAGAACGGCCATTCGCTGGTTGACATGCTCGAAGAAGTGGTCAGAGCCGCGGATGAATCCGTGGAACACACCCCGGAGCTGCTCCCCATCCTGAAAGAGGCTGGCGTGGTCGATTCGGGCGGCAAGGGGTTGTACTACATCTTCGATGGGATGCTGCGCTACATCAACGGCCAATCCCTGGACACCGCCGAAGCCACGGTCCAGCCACTCTCCGCCATGAAACTGGACGCCAGTATGCAGGAGGTGGAAGAAGGCCAGGATTACGAAGTGATCGTGGACTTCATGCCCAACACCCCCCTGGACCTGCCCGGTTTCTACGCCCGGCTGGAAGAGATGGGCACATCCATTCAGGTCGGGGAGGGAGACGGTCTCTACCGGGTTCACATTCACGTCCCCACCGAGAACCGTTACGAGCCAATCGAGTACGCCATGTCCATCGGCACGATCACCAAAGTCCACATCGAAAACCTGATGATCCAGATGGAGGAACTCGAGGCGGACGCGGCCGGCAAAATCCAGTTACAGCCGGTCGAACCCGGACAGATCGCGGTGGTCGCGGTCTCTCCTGGCCCGGGCATCTCGCGCGTATTCGCCAGCCTGGGCGTGGCCGCCATCGTCGAAGGGGGGCAAACCATGAACCCCAGCACCCAGGAAATCCTGGCCGCCTTCGAGAACCTGCCCACCGACAAAATCATCATCCTTCCCAACAACAAGAACATCATCATGGCCGCGCAGAGCGCAGCAGAACTGACCGTCAAACACGCCATCGTCATCCCCACCCGCACCGTGCCCCAGGGCCTGGCCGCCATGCTCTGCACCGATACGGGGGAGGAACTGGAGGAGATCGCCGCACGAATGAACCAGGCCCTGGAAGACGTGCAAACCGGCGAGATCACCACCGCCACCCGCACGGTTGAAATCGACGGCGTGGAGGTCAAAGAAGGGCAGATCATCGCCCTGCACAACGGAAAGCTGATCGCGGCAGCCTCTAGCTTGCTGGAAGGTTGTCTCACTTTTCTGCAACGTGTCGATGTAGACGACTACGAGATATGCACCCTCTTCTACGGCGCAGAAATCTCCAAACGGACAGCTGTCGAAATCGCGGACCGCATCCGGGAAACCTACCCCGCGCTGGAAGTCGAAGTGCAGGACGGCGGCCAGCCGCATTACCAGTTCATCATCTCCCTCGAATGACGATTTTTTGGGAGCAGGCAGGGACCCTCGCACATGCCCTCGGTTTGTATTCTCACGGATAGCGCTGCTCACTTTCCAACCCGCTCCTTCCCGGGACAGGAGCGGGTGCGGGTGATGCCCGTTAAAGTGTGCCTCCCCGAACAGGCTGACCTCGAATCGACCACGGTCAAAGCCAGCCACTTCCCCCCTTCCGCCAACGGTGCGCCCATCCCAACCGTCGAAATCCCCTCCGTCAAAACCTTCCAGCGCGTGTTTCGCAATCTGGAAACCCAATACGACCAGATCATTGGCATTTTTACTTCTGCCCATCTCAATCCCACCGCTACTCACGCACAGCAAGCCACACAACTTTTTGGCCTGCAAGCCAGTGTTGAAGTGATTGACTCACATACCACCGGCCCAGGCTTGGGATTGATCGTCCAGGCTGCTGCCGAAGCCGCGGCCGCGGGATTGAGCGGCAGCGAAATTCGGAAGCACATTCTGGGGGTGATCCCCCACATTTACTCCGTGTTTTGCATTCGGGGATTGACCTACCTGCACAAATCCGGTTATCTCGATACAGCCCAGGCACAGGTGGGGGAACTCTTGGGCGTTACGCCCCTCTACATCTTGGAGCGCGGCAGGTTGACCCCAACGCAGAAGATCCGCAGCTCGCGCCACATGGTGGATTGCCTGTACGAGTTCGTATCCGAATTCGAGCGGCTGAAACACATCGGTTTCCTTCAAGGGGTGCCGCCCTACTCACAGGAAAAAAGAGCCTTGCGCGAACGCCTTGTGGATGATTTCCCCGACACGCCGATCAGCGAGCACACCATCAACCCGGTGTTGGCCTCGGTGCTGGGACCCCAAACGTTGGGTGTTTTCCTGTGGGAGCAGGTTGAGGGGTAGCTCGTGGAAACTCGGGGGAAGGCGTGGGAACTGCACGGTTAGCTCGTGGGAACTCGTGGGAACTCGGGGGAACTCGGGGGAACTCGGGGGAACTCGGGGGAACTCGTGGGAACTCGTGGGAACTGTACGGGAACCTCGCCCCCTCCTAACAGTACTTACGCTGAGACCTCACAGGTCTACTACCCCACGATGCAGGAAGATTTTACCCAAAACAGATTGCATCCGGGCATCTCCATGCGCTTTGAGACCTGTGAGGTCTGGGTGCGACTTTTCAAGTACATAAGTCCTACCTATGATCGCCATCGTCACCGACAGCACCGCAGACATCCCCCCGGCCCTGGCACAAAAACACCGCATTCACATTGTGCCCGCCCTGCTCGTCATCGACGGGCAGGCCTATGAAGACGGCAAAGGGCTTTCCCGCCGGGAATTTTACAAACAACTCCCGCGCATGACCAATCCCCCCACCACCGCCGCGCCCTCCAGCGGCACGTTCCGGGCATTGTACGAAGAGATTTTCGCGCGCGGGGCAGAACACATCGTTTCCATCCACCCGCCCAGCAGGTTGACCGCCCTGTACAACATCGCCAGCCTGGCGGCCCGGCCTTTCGAGAACCGGGTACACGTGATCGACGGCCAGCAGCTTACGCTGGGGTTGGGCTTTCAGGCCCTGGCAGCCGCGCAGGCCGCCTCCGAGGGCGCCACACTGTCACAGGTACTGGAACGCATCCAGGACATCCGCTCCCGTATCCGCCTGTTCGCCATGCTGGACAGCCTGGAATACCTGCGCCGCAGCGGGCGGGTATCCTTTTTACGTGCCACGATGGGCGCAGTGTTGCGCCTGCGTTTGCTGATCGAGTTGCGCGGCGGCGAGGTCATCCCGGTCGCCAGAGTGCGCACCCGTAAGAAGGCCATTGCCCGCCTGGGAGAATTGATGCGCCTGCAAGGCGCGTTCGAGCGTTTCGCCATGCTCCACACCAACGCGGAGGAAGACGCCCGGCAGTTCTTGAATCGCTACCCGCCGCCGGCCCCCTCAAAACCGCTTTTCATCAACGTCACCACCGTCATTGGCACGCATGTCGGCCCCAACGCGCTGGGATTCGTGGGTGTGTTATCGCGCCCAATGGTAAAATAGCCCCAATGAAACCCTCCATCGAAAAACTCTACAAGTTCCTCAAGCTCGAAGCCCAAAACGGCTACAACAACCGGGCGGTGATTGGCGGCTTACAAAAGATCCTCACCAGCTGGGAAAACGAAGCCCGCGCGGATAACCTCCCCGAACCACTCATCCGGGCCGTCCACG
>JALUWE010000464.1 GCA_027019845.1 Anaerolineales bacterium
CGGCAGCGACCGGGCCGCCATCCGCTGGTTCGAAGTGCGCAAAACCGGCAGCAGCTACTCGCTCTACCAGGAAGGCACCTACGCACCCGACACCGACAGCCGCTGGATGGGCAGCATTGCCATGGACGTCAGCGGCAACATCGCACTGGGTTACAGCGTCTCCAGCAGCACCACCAAACCGGCCATCCGCTACGCCACCCGTGAAACCGGAGACCCGCTGGGCACGCTGAACGCAGAGCAGTCCATCATCGAGGGCGGCGGGGTGCAGACCGGAATCCACCGCTGGGGCGACTACTCCGCGCTGAGCGTCGACCCGGTGGATGGCTGCACCTTCTGGTACACCACCGAATACCACGATGTGAACGACTCCGGCTTCAACTGGAACACCCGCATCGGCGTCTTCCGCATCCCCAGTTGCGTCAGCGTACCACCGCCGACTCCCACCCCCACCCCCATCGGCGGCGTGCAAATGCACGTCGAGAGCATCGACATCGCGGTCGTCCACGACGGCGGCAGCCGCTACCACAGCGAGGCCACCGTCACCATCCTCGACCAGAACGGCCAGCCGATCAGCGGCGCCACCGTGGACGGCACCTTCTCCGGCGACTCATCCGCCAGCGTCAGCGGCACCACCAACGTCTTCGGCCAGGTCACTTTCGCCTCGCCCTACGCGAAAAACGGCAGCGACTGGACCTTCTGCGTCGATAACGTCACCAAAACCGGCGCCACCTACGACCCGGCTGCCAACCTCGAGACCTGTGACAGCACCGGCACACCCCCCACCGCAACGGCCACACCGGGACCGACCCCCACTCCCACCATGACCCCCACCCCAGGACCCGGCGGCAACATGCACGTGCAGGCCATCGATGTCGTGATTGTCCACGAAGGCGGCATCCGCTACCACGCCGAAGCCACCGTCACCATCCTCGACCAAAACAACCTGCCCGTCAGCGGCGCCATCGTCTACGGCACCTTCTCCGGCGACTCGTCTGCCAGCGTCAGCGGCACCACCGACGCCAACGGCATGGTCACGCTCGCTTCCCCACGCGCCAGAAACGGCAGCAACTGGACCTTCTGCGTCGATAACGTCACCAAACCCGGCTGGACATACGACCCAGCCGCCAACCTCGAGACCTGTGACAGCACCGGCACCTCACCGACCCCCACCCCAGGTGCAAACCCGCCCATGCACGTCGGAGACCTGGACGGCAGTTCCGCTCCCGGAACCGGCAACCGTTGGAGTGCAACCGTAGTCGTCACCATCCACGACCAGAACGAAAACCCCGTCGCCGGAGCACTGGTCAACGCCCAGTGGAGCCTCGGCTCACCCAACGCCTCCTGCACCACCGATGCCAGCGGCCAGTGTACGCTGACCAAAAACAACCTGCGCGGCAGCATCTCGAGCATCGACCTCACCATCACCAACGTTACCCATGCTTCGTTCGATTACGCCCCTGGCAACAACCACGACCCGGATGGCGATAGCGATGGAACAACCATCACCATAAATAAGCCGTAACCCTTCGAGGAAGCATTTACAATGCAACTTTCCATCATCATCGTCAACTGGAACACAAAAGACTTGCTGGTAAAGTCTCTTGATTCCATCTTCGCTTTTCCTCCACCGGGCGATTTCGATGTTTGGGTGGCTGATAACGCATCCACAGACGGTAGCGCGGAGGCGATCAGAAAGCAATTTCCCCAGGTGCGGTTGATAACAAGTCAGGAAAACCTGGGGTTTGCAGGCGGGAACAACCTCGCCATCCGCCAGGCCTCAGGCCGGTACATTCTCTTGTTGAATCCAGATACGGAGGTAAAACGGGGTGCGCTGACCCGCTTGGTGGATTTTATGGACGCGCACCCCGAAGCGGGGGCCGCAGGGCCACAAACACTCAACCCCGACAACACATTGCAAACATCGTGCTACCCTTTACCAACCTTGTCACGTGAATTCTGGCGCCTGTTTCACCTGGATAAGATTCGCCCCTATGGCGTGTATGACATGAGCCGTTGGGACACAAGCGACCCTCGACCGGTAGAAGTGCTCATGGGATCGTGCATCATCATCCGTCGAGAAGCGTTAGAACAGGTTGGCCTGTTCGACGAAGACTACTTCATGTACACAGAAGAAGTGGACCTCTGTTACCGCTTGAAGAAAAAGGGGTGGCAGCTTTTCTGGGTGCCGCGTGCAAGAATACTCCATTACGGCGGGCAGAGCACCCAGCAAATCGCCTCCGAAATGTTCATTCAGTTGTATAAAAGCAAGATCATGTTTTTCAGAAAACACTATGGCTATCTGGCAGGGGTGGCGTACAAGATGATTTTGGTGAGCGCGGCGCTGGCGCGTCTGCTGATCAGCCCGCTGGCGTGGCTTGAAAAACCTTCCTCTCGCCAGCGTCATCTGAAATTAGCCACCAATTATTACCGGTTGATTCTCGACATATCTGGAATGTAACTCCAGTACTGTTGTTTGATTGTGGATATGCCGCATGGCAAAATACAATAATCTCGAAGTTTAGACAAAAAGCAGGGCAGCCCCCTCAGAGTACCCCCCGTGGACGCCCCAGAAAGTATGGCAAGCGCTTGCCTTCAAGACCCCCAGACCAGGGGCCGGCTACGGGCTGGTTGCCCTGGACGTTGGGTTGCTTTTCCTGGCCTGCCCGTTTGTGCGAGAATATAAAGAACATATTATGGCCTCTCCGTTAGTGTTGGTGAGCAACCGTGTCAAAAACCTGGATCAATATCAACAAGAATATGTTGATGATCTGGCACCGCGACTGGATTACATTGAAATTGCACAACAATTGGGGGGTGAAATCTCGGGATACAACCTGTTCAACTCGATCTGGTATTCCTGGGGACGAAAGATCGAAAAGTCCATCAAATTGGACTTGATCGAATCGATTCACACCACCTTCCACCTCTCCAGACACAATGTCGTTCTCTCCTCTTCGGAAAAAGCGGCCATCCCACTAGCCATGTTTCTTTCGCTCGTTCGGCGGCGGATGCCCCACATTGTGATCGCCCACCACTTATCATCCATCAACAAGATCCGCCTTTTTCGAGTGTGGAAGCTATATCACCAGTTCACACACATCATCTGTGTTTGTACCGCGCAGGCAGATTACGCCGTCAAACAGCTCGGCATTCCCCCCGCGAACGTTGATTTTATCTACGACAAGGTAGACCACCTTTTTTTTCGTCCCCAAACCCTCGACGATGGGGGAGATTACGTGCTGGCAGTGGGTCAAGAACAACGCGATTATGACACTTTGCTGAAGGCACTCTCAGGCACCCCGCTCAAATTGGTTGTCGTGGACTCCAGCCCCTGGTCAACGCATGTGACGAACTTGAGCCCGGGGAAGGGGGTAACGGTACTGAAAAACATCTCGTATGTGGCGTTGCGCTCGCTGTACGCCGGCGCGCGGCTGGTTGTGACTCCACTACGCCCCGTCAATTATGCCGCGGGCGCAAACGCCGTCTTGGAAGCGATGGCGATGGCAAAACCGCTCATCGTGTCTCGCACAGAGGGCATCCGGGACTACATCATACACGGAGAGACGGGTTTATTTGTGCCACCCCTGGACGACAAAATGTTACAGGACAGCATTCTTTCTCTATGGGATGATGCCAAAATGCAAAAACGGCTGGGGGAAAATGCCAGACAAATCGTCGAAGAAAAAATGAATCTGGATATTTACGTCAATCATGTGGTCCGGATTGTTCAGGAATCAACGCTGTCCCCCTACGCAAAACATGATTCTCAGGAAGGGAAGGGGTTGTCCCTGGTCTAAATGTTTAGTTCCACCATTATTCCCACTGTCGGACGCGACTCACTGGCCCGGGCGGTGGACAGCGTTTTGTCCTCACATGGCTCAGATTTCGATTTCGAGATCATTGTAGTCAACGACAGCGGAAACGCTTTGCCTCCGGCAGCATGGCAACCGACAGAGCGCGTGCGGGTGATTCAGACCAACTGCCGGGAGCGCAGCGTGGCGAGAAACACGGGCGCCGCCGCGGCACGGGGGAGATATTTGCACTTTTTGGATGACGACGATTGGATGCTGCCCGGTGCATTGGGACACTTTTGGGCATTGGCGCAATCCACCCAGGCGGGCTGGCTATACGGGAGCACCCGGCTGGTGAACCGTCAGGGCGAAGCTATCATCGAATTACACCACGGGTTGAACGGCAACTGCTTTACGCAGGTCATGGCGGGCGAGTGGATCCCGTTACAATCATCGCTCATCCGGGCAGACCTGTTCTTCGAACTCGGAGGGTTCGACCCGCGGCTCGCAGGCCCCGAGGACATCGACCTCTGCCGCCGCGCCGCATTGGTCACAGATTTTGCCAGCATGGATACCCTGGTGGCCTGTGTGGGGATGGGAGCGGAAGGCGGTACCACCGATTTTGCCAGCCACCCTCGGGCCAGCCGGCGGGCGCGGGAGCGGATTCTGGATATGCCACGAGTGTTCCCGCGGTTGCGGGCCTCTGCCCATTCAAGTTACTGGCGCGGGCGCGTCGTGCGCGTCTACCTCACATCCCTGCTATGGAACGTGAAAGAGCGAAGGGCGTTCACCGCCGCAAGCCGGGGTGTTTTTGCTCTCGCCAGCATTGTTCTCGCGCTTCCCTCTCTCTTTGCTCCGAACTTCTGGCGCGCCTTGCTGAAGCCCTACGATAGCCCTACATTCCTGCGCGGATTTCGTGAAGCGAACCGCCCGGTCGAACGACGGAAGGTAATGTAATGCAGGCAAAAACTCCACGCGTCAGTATTGGTATGCCGCTCTATAATGCGGAAGTCTATCTGACGGAAACGTTAGAATCGATTCTTTCGCAATCTTTCAGGGACTTTGAACTGATCATTTCCGATAACGCCTCCACGGATCGCACACAAGAAATTTGCCGGTATTACGCCTCCAAAGACTCGCGGATTCGCTATTATCGCAACCAGGAAAATCTGGGAGCTACGAAAAATTTCAATCGGGTTTTCGAGCTGTCGGTCGGAGAATACTTCAAATGGGCAGCCTACGACGACCCCTGTGCGCCGGAATATCTACAACTTTGCGTCGAAGCCCTTGATCAAAACCCGGATAGAATCATGGCCTATCCCAGAACCATCCTGATCAACGCGCAAGGGGGTGTCATCGAATACCACGACGACGCCTACGAACTCTTGTCCCCCAGACCGCATCTTCGCTTTCGGAAGTATTTTTACTCTTCGGCCTGGTGCCACCCAGTTTTTGGCCTGATACGGCGTGCGGTCCTGGAAAAAACAGGGCTGATTGGCAACTACGCCTCCTCGGACAAGGTGCTGCTCGGCGAACTCGCCATCCTGGGAAAAACTTACGAGGTTCCCCAACACCTGGCCTATCGCCGCATTCACCCCCAAATCTCCACAGTGGTCAACAAAACCGACGAGGACATGGCTGCCTGGTTCGATCCCCAGGCGCGAGGCAAAGTCATGGCCCCGCGCTGGCGCAGATTTATCGAGTTGATCAAAGTGATCGCCAGAGCCGGGATTCCTCCCACGGATAAATTCCTGTGTTACCTCGAGCTGGCACGTTTCTATTTGTCTCCTCAACGTCTGACCGGTGTGGGAAAAGACGTCCGCCAGATCGGGCGGGTGATTACACGACCGTTGACGAAACCGAGAAACCGCCTGCGGAACAAATGAACCCTCCCCCTATGAAACGACAAAAACCCGGAGCAATTCCGGGTTTTTTGTTGGCAGCCTGTACCAGGGGGGCGATATGGCCTCGATTTACGGCTGTCCCCAGATCACCTCCAGAGTGGGGCGTCCTGCCGCGTTCCAATCGCCCGCATCCGATGAATGAAAATACTTCCCGCTGTGCTGCCCGGCATCCGCAGAGTACAGCGCCAACCGTAACGGCTCGCCCGCTGCGTGCGCCGCGGCAACCGCCGCGCTGACGTCCCAAACGATGGGAACCCCTGCCCCACCGTTGTAGAGAGGCTCGACCCACGCCTGGCTGACGTTTTCCAGCGCCAGGGGGGCATTATTCCAGGTCAACGTGGCTTCATCCCAATCATCAGCCACCGTCAGCACCTGTATCAGGGAGGCCGGAGCGGGCGGTTCCGAATTTTGACCGGAGCCGCTGAAATGGTACATGGTCAACGTGGCCGAGATGATGGCCGTCCCCGCGGGCACGCTGTCCAGCGGAAACGTAACGTAATACTTCGAGAAACAAGGCCAGTCCGCGATATCCTGTTGGTTTTGAATGTTGATCTGAGTCGCGCCCGCGTAGTTGGCCTCCCCCCACGTCTGCCAATTCGATTGCGAGCCACAATTGAACTCCCCTCCGACCATGCCGTCCACTACTGTGTTGCCATTGAGGTTGTGGCGAATGGTCGTGCTGCCCGCCGGGGTTACCGCAGGCGGCTGGTATGCGGGCAGCAGGCCAAAGGATAATTGTCCCCACGAGGAGGGCACGTTGGGGGAAAACGTAGGGGGCCAGATTTGATCGGGGATGGCCGTTGTCCCAGCCATGTCGTCGCGATCATACAGGATCACCCCCATCCCCCAAACCGTGCCCGGGGCGGGCGGACCGGACAAACCCAGGCTCTCGAAAGGGATAGCATAGGTGAGACTCCAGCCGCGGTCGGGTTTGGCGTCATCGTTGATGCCGCTGTTATCGCTGCGCCAGCCAGCGGTAGAGGTGAACGGCACGGTGGCCGTTAGTTGCCAACCGCCCGAGGCCCCCCGGTAAGCAGCCTGATAATCGTCACGCGGCTCGTTCCAGCTAAGCTGCCCGACAAACGCGTAACTGTTCGGGCCGGGCGCGTCCCCCGTATTCCCATCCAGATTCAGGTATAACCCCGCGGCATCCCACGAAGTCAGATCACTCTCGGAGGGCGAAGTGTCATACCATATCTGGCGGTCGAAAATCGCCAGGCGAACGTACAAAAAATCGTTTGTGTAGCCGACGCGCACGTCGGTGTAATTCTCGGTGAGGGTCACCTTCCCAAACCAAAAGATTGCGGCCTCGTTGATCTGGACGGCGGTCCCGAAAAAGGGCGCGTTTACCCGCGGGCCCTGCAAGGCAGGCCCCGAAAAGATGGAAGGCAGGTGAACGGTATACGCGCCCACCCCGCTTTCCGTGTGTGTGCGGCCTGAGGAATACGAGAGGCTCAGGAAAACCCCCAGCATCATCGTGATAGCAAGCAGCCTGCGCATGAATTTTGTCGTGGCTGGCATGATCATTTCTCATTTGCGATCAACTCAATTATAGGACTTACGCAGTTGAGACCTCACAGGTCTACTACCACACGATGCAGGAAGATTTTACCCAAAATAGATTGCATCCGGGCATCTCCCGCTTTGAGACCTGTGAGGTCTGGGTGCGACTTTTCAACTGCGTAAGTGTCAACCTTCAGGACATCGTGCACAGGGGTAGCACCTTAACAACCGAAAAAACCTTCAGGACATCGTGAACGGGCGTAGAAGGGGTGTCAGCAACCTGTTGAGCAGACGCCGGTGGCGGGGTGGG
>JALUWE010000465.1 GCA_027019845.1 Anaerolineales bacterium
TCGTAGTCGAAGGATGGGGGTTGGGTAATTGGTAATTGGGTAATTGGGTATTGGTAATTGGGTAATTGGTAATTGGGAAGGGAGAGAATTGCCTACTTCCTACTTCCTACTTCTTACTTCTTACTTCTTACTTCCTACTTCTTACTTCCTACTTCTTACTTCCTGCCTCCCACTTCTTCCCTCACACCAACACTGCTCCCTGGCTGGCGCTGGTGACCATACGGGCGTAGCGTTGCAGCCATTTGCTGTCGATGTCCGGCTCGAAGGGGGGCAGTGCGGCCAGGCGGTCCTGGATTTCTTCGTCGCTCAGGCGGACGTTGAGGGTGCGGGCGTGCAGGTCGATCTCGATGATGTCGCCGGGTTGGAGGGCGGCGATGGGGCCGCGGGCCGCGGCTTCGGGGCTGACGTGGCCGATGCACGCGCCGCGCGTGCCGCCGGAAAAGCGCCCGTCCGTGATCAGGGCGACTTTTTCGCCCAGCCCCATGCCCATGATGGCGGAGGTGGGCGAGAGCATCTCTTGCATGCCGGGCCCCCCGCGCGGGCCTTCGTAGCGGATGACCACCACGTCGCCGGGCTGCACTTCGCGGTTGAGGATGCCGGCCATGGCCTCGTCCTGGCTTTCGTAGATGCGCGCCGGGCCGGTGTGGCGCATCATGGCCGGGGAGACGCCGCCGGTCTTGACGATGCCGCCCTCCGGGGCCAGGTTGCCGAACAGGATGGCCAGCCCCCCGACCGGGCTGTGGGCGTTTTCGCGGGGGCGGATCACTCGGGGGTCTCGGATACCCATTCCGGCGATGTTCTCCCGCAGGGTTTTTCCGGTCACGGTCAGGCGGTCGAGGTGCAGGGTGTTGCCCCCGCGGGCGATCTCGTTGAGGATGGCCGGGATGCCGCCGGCGCGGTGTACGTCTTCCATGTGCCACTGGCCCGAGGGGCTGACTTTGCACAGGTGGGGCACCCGGTCGGCGACCGCGTTGATGCGTTCGAGGGGGTAGTCGATACCGGCTTCGTGCGCGAAGGCCAGGGTGTGCAGCACGGTGTTGGTGGAGCCGCCCATGGCCATGTCGAGGGCGAAGGCGTCGTCGATGGCTTCGGGGGTGACGAGCTGGCGGGGGGTGATGTCGCGCTCGATCAGGTGCATGATCTGGGCCGCGGCGGTGCGCGCCAGGGCCTCGCGCTCTTCGCTGAGGGCCAGCGCGGAGCCGTTGAAGGGCAGGGCCAGGCCGAGCACTTCCATCAGGCAGTTCATGGAGTTGGCGGTGAACATGCCGGAGCACGAGCCGCAGGTGGGGCAGCCGTATTTTTCGAGGGTGTGCAGCCGGTTTTCATCGATTTTTCCGGCTTTGTACGCGCCCACGCCTTCGAAGACCGAGATCAGGTCCACGGTTTCGCCGTCCGGGGTGCGCCCGGCTGCCATTGCGCCGCCGGAGACGAAGATGGCGGGGATGTCCACCCGCAGCGCGGCCATGATCATGCCGGGCACGATTTTGTCGCAGTTGGGGATGCACACCATGCCGTCGAAGCAGTGCGCCCGGATCATGGTTTCCACGCTGTCGGCGATCAATTCGCGGGAGGGCAGGCTGAATTTCATGCCCGCGTGCCCCATGGCGATGCCGTCGTCCACGCCAATGGTGTTGAATTCGAACGGGACGCCGCCCGCGGCGCGCACCGCGTCTTTGACCAGGCGGCCAAATTCCTGCAGGTGGACGTGGCCGGGGATGATGTCCACGTAGGAGTTGACGATGGCGATGAAGGGTTTGTCGAAGTCTTCGTCCTGCAGGCCGGTGGCGCGCAACAGGGCACGGTGGGGGGCACGTTCGAAGCCTTTTTTGATGGTGTCGGAGCGCATGGTGGAGGGTGGTAATTGGGTATTGGATATTGGTAATTGGGTAATTGGTAATTGGGTACGTCTGCGGTCACAAAACAGCAGGGCTGCCGGTGTGGGCAGCCCTGGGGTTGTTTGGTGTGGTAGGTGTGTGTGGTTACACTGCTACCGCTGCCCACGCGTGTTCGGCCTTGCCGACCAGAAGGATGACAAGGCTGGTAATCAAAATAATGAAGAGGGAGAAGAGGGGCATGAGCATGTGTGCGTCTTTACAAAAAATAAGCTGCCCGTGTGGGCAGCTTATTTTGGGGGGGAGTAGGGTGGGGGTGTGGGATGGTATCTCAGACCGTACTGGCTGCCCAGGCGTAATCGTCCTTCTCGATGATAAGAAGGAGGATAATCAGCAGGGCAATCAAAAAGATGGTGGTCATAGGAAAAATTGGCTATCCGAGATTGATGCTAGAGTTTACTGGGGTGGGGGCGAATTGTCCATTGGGCAAAGTGAACAAAGTGGAGAGGGGTAGGGTTGTGCAGAGGGTACAAACGGGGGACGCTGAGGACGCTGGGAACGCTGAGAACGCTGAGGGAGCTGAGGGTACTGGAGGCACTGAACACTGAACACTGGGAACACTGAGACCACTGGGGGCACTGGGGGCATTGGAGGCACTGAACACTGAACACTGAACACTGAACACTGGGAACCTGAGGGTGCTGAGAACAAGGTAAGCACTGAACACCAGGGGGCGAGAGATGTTTTCCTGTATAATGTTACTGTGTGACGTCAACAGAAACGGAGCAGTATATGGCAGCCTGGACAACTCTTCTGCTTAGCGGCCTGGGAACGGCCATCCCCAAAGTGTTGGAAAAACTGGGGGAAAAGGCAGTTGTGGACCCGGCCCTCGAAAAAGGGTTTGAGCCTTTTCGCAATTGGTTCACCAGGCGATACGACGAAGCCAAAGCCAACCGGGAGTTGCACGCCGCGCTCATGGCCGCCCTGGATGACCTGCGCGCCGAACTCCACGCCGACCCCCACGAGCGACTGTTCGCCACCCTGAAATTCACCGGCCTGGACGCGCAAACCTGGGAGACGCTGGCCGCGGCAGCCATCGAGATGACCCGCCCCGACGCGGCCATCCTGCCCGCAGGGCTGCCCTCAACCCTGAATCTTCCCCCGGGGAAAAGCGACCTTCTGGCGCGCTTCCTGTTTCTGCTGCGGAAACACCTCGCCGGCAAGGAAGGCTTCGGCGAAGGTATTCGCTACGCCGATCAACTGGAACAGCGGGGGTTGCTACACGGCATCGCACAACAAACAGCGCAAATCAGCGAGAACACCCGCGCCGCTGCCGACTGGTTGGAACGGCTCGGCAGGCACTTCGGCGTCGCCGACGATGAAGAAGCAGCCCTGCGCGAATACATGCAAACCCTGGGGGAGCAGTTGCGCTACCTGCCGCTGCCCCTGGCCGACCCCGGCACGGCAGCCGCCGCCCAAAGCGACGCCGAACTGCGCCGCATTTTCGTCCCCCTCTCGCTGCGAGACCTGCGCGCCGAAGAAGAAGCCCGCCGCCAGGGGCGTGCCCCTGAGGCGCGCGGTGAGAAAGAAGTCCGCCCCATCGGCCTGGGCGAACTTCTGGCCCGCCACCCGGCCTTCGCGCTGATCGGCAAAGCCGGTTGCGGCAAGACCACCTTGCTCAAGATGGCTGCCCTGGCTTTCCTGGATGGCCGTTACAAGCAGGATTTGCACTGGCGCGGTGAACCGCTCTTCCCCATCTTCGTGCGCCTGCGCAATTTCGGCGCTTTCCTGGCCGAGAACTCACAATACAACGAACCCGGCCCCGGAGCGCTGACTGCTTACCTGACTCACCACTTCAGCAAGAGTTACGACCTGGACCTCACCCCCAAATTCTTCACCCGGCGCCTGAAGCAAGGCCAATGCCTGGTGCTGCTGGACGGTCTGGACGAAGTTTCCTCACAGCGCGCTAACGTCGCCCGCCAGGTGAACGCCTTCATCCGTCACTATCAGGCCCGCGGCAACCACTTTGGCCTGGCCTCCCGCCCGCGCGGCTACGAGAGTGTGGACGAGTACCTGCGCCCGGCATCCCTGGCGGTGTGCGATGTCAACCCGCTGGACGCCAACGGCATCCGTCATCTGATTGCCAACCTGCTGGCCTGGATTGTCAACGACCGGCACCAGCAGGCCGAAGATCGCAAGAAATTGACCGCAAAAATCCTGGCCTCCCCATCGTTGACCGAACTGGCCTCCACACCGCTGTTCTGCACCGCCCTCACGCTGGTGTACAAATATCACGGCTCCGAACTCCCCCAGCGCCGCGTGGACGTGCTGGAACAGGTGGTGGATTTGCTGCTCGGCTTCTGGACGGCGCAAAAGCCCGGCCTGGCGAAAGGACACGAACTCGCCATCCTGGACGGCACCGATTTGAGCGAGCACGACCTGGACATGGCCGTTGCCAACAAGCGCAGCCGTCTGAGTTATCTGGCCTACCAGATGCAAATCGCCGAACAAAAAACTGAAGTGGACGGCGAAACCGCCCGCCGCTGGCTTCAGGATTACATTGAAGAACACGAAGGCCAGCCGCCGGAGACTGCCGCGAAATGGGCGCAGGGCTTTCTGCGCTATGCCCATGAGCACAGCGGACTGTTCGTGGAGCAGGAAGGGCCGGGGGTATTCGTCTTCACCCATGAGGGGTTCCGCGAGTATCTGGCCGCGCGCGAGTTGATTGACCAGGGCGAGCAGGCGTTCATTGAAGCCGTGCTGGAACATCTGGTGGACGACCGCTGGGAGCAGGTGCTCTTGCTAGCTGCGGCGTATCGCGGCTACTCGCGCCGCGCCCGCCGCGACCTGATAGACAAAGCGATTCAGCGCGTAAATACCCTGCGCACTGCGGGCGATGAAACCTGGGTGCGCGCCCTGACCATGACCGGCGCGATGGCCCGCGACATGGACAAATACCTCCCCGCCCCCAAACGCGAAGCGGTGAAAACCACCCTGCACGCCGTCGCCACTGACCCGGACATCAAGCCCGTGTACCGCGCCTCCGCCGCCGACGCACTCGACGCCCTCGGCTACCTCCACCCCGACCTGTACCGCTTCGTCCGGGTGGACGGCGGTCAGCCGTCAGCGGTCAGCCGCCCTTCGCCCGCCATCTACATCGCACAGTTCCCCGTCACGAATGCCCAGTACAAACGCTTCCTGGAGGCCCCCGACTTCACCGACCCCGACCTGTGGCGCGGCTTCCCCCAATTCGACGAACACGGCCAGCCGATGGACGACGACTGGGGCGACGCGGGGTTGAAATGGTTGGAAAACTTGCCTTCTTACCGCTTCCGCGATGGCATCGTTTACCCCCGCTACTGGCACGACCCGCACTTCGGGATCGCCCGCCCCTCCGCGCCGGTGGTGGACGTCTCCTGGTACGGGGCCAACGCCTACTGCAAATGGCTGGCCCGCCACTGGGACGAACTGGAAGAAAGCCGCGCCAACCCCGATCTCCGCTCCTCCGTCCCCGCTCCCCCGTCCCCCGTCCCCGGTCCCCCGTCCCTCATCATCCGCCTGCCCACCGAGGCCGAATGGCTGGCCGCCGCCGGCCGGCCCCCCTCTCCCTCCGGGAGAGGGGCTGGGGGTGAGGGCTACCCCTGGGACCCGCCTGTCATTGCGAGCGAAGCGAAGCAATCTCCATTATCCGATGAAGAACGATCCGATGAAGAACGTCTTGCCGAGGTTCTCCGCCGCGCCAACGTGGACGAGAGCGGCATCGGGCGCACCACCCCGGTGTGGACCTACCCCCTGGGCCGCAGCCCGCGCGGCGTGTGGGACCTGGGCGGGAACGTCTGGGAGTGGCAGGCGAATTACTATGGTAGTGACCACGTTGTGCTGGCGTTGCGCGGCGGCTCCTGGGAGGGCTATCATAGGGACGCCCGCCTCGCCGCCCGGGACAGCATCGACCCGGACTTCTTCAGCTACCTCATCGGTTTTCGGGTGATGGTGTTCCCCTCCCCCCAATAATCTTTTGTGTTTCTGTTTTCTGTCTTCTGCTTTCTGTTTTTGGGGGGTCTGGGGGAACTCCCCCAGCCGCTTAAACGCGCAAATTTTTCTGCCACACTTACAGGACAACTGCGAGCAGGTGCCCTGCAACCCTGGCGAAAGGAAAGACGTGATCACATGAAAACATACCGCCATCTCTACCCGCAAGTGTGGGATTTCGAAAACCTTTATCTGGCCTACCGCAAAGCGCGCCGCGGCAAGCGCGGCAAAGTGCCCGCTGCTGCTTTCGAGCGACACGAAGAAGAGGAACTGCTGCGCCTGCAAAGCGAACTGCGCGCCAAAACCTATCTCCCCGGCCCGTACCACAGTTTCGCCATCCACGAACCCAAGCGGCGGCTGATCTCCGCCGCGCCGTTCCGCGACCGGGTGGTGCACCACGCCCTCTGCCGGGTGATCGAACCCATCTGGGAAAGTTCGGGGCGTGGTTATTGGCAGCGGTTATTGGCAGCGGTTATTGGCAGCGGTTGGTCGCGACCAACCGCTGCGGGGGAATGGTCTCAATCCCCTTGTTCGGCGCGCGGTTATTGGCAGCTTATTAGAGGTCGGGGCGACCGGCCGGTCGCCCCGACGGCCGGTCGCCTCAAGTTTCAGTCCCCTTGTTCGGCGCGTGGTTAAGCGATGGAGGGGAGATTCTTCGGGCACTGCGTGCCCTCAGAATGACATGATAGGCTTCGTGCCCTCAGAATGACATGATAGGCTGCGCTCCCTCAGAATGACAGGGGGTTGTGTGTCATTCTGAGCGACAGCGAAGAATCTCAGCGATGGGAGGGAGATTCTTCGGGCACTTCGTGCCCTCAGAATGACATGACAGGCTGCGCTCCCTCAGAATGACAGGGGGTTCAAGATTCTTCACTTCGTTTAGAAGGACGGCTGAGTACAACGGCTTTACCCCCCCAGGTGCCGGGCGATGATCATGCGTTGAATCTGCGAGGTGCCCTCGTAAATCTGCATGATCTTGGCGTCGCGCATCCACTTTTCGACCGGGTAGTCGCGCATGTAGCCGTAGCCGCCCAGGATTTGCACCGCCTGGGTGGTGACTTCCATCACCATGTCTGCGGCAAAGGCTTTGGCCATGCTGGCTTCTTTGGTGCAGGGCTGGCCTTTGTCGGCCAGGGCTGCGGCGCGCCAGGTCAGCAGCCGGGCCGCGTCGATCTGGGTAGCCATGTCGGCCAGCAGGAAGGCGATGGCCTGGTGGTGGATGATGGGTTTGCCGAACTGGACGCGTTGCTGAGCGTAGTCCAGGGCGTACTCGTACGCGGCCCGCGCCAGCCCCACCGACATGGTGGCGATGTGGGTGCGGGTGTACTGGAAGGTTTTCATGGCGATTTTGAAGCCTTCGCCCTCCTCGCCCAGCCGGTTGGCGACCGGCACACGCATGTCCTCGAAGGCCAGGGTGGCGGTGTGGGAGGCGCGGATGCCCATCTTCTTCTCTTTTTTGCCGAACACCAGCCCGGGGGTGTCCTTTTCGACGATGAAGGCGGTGATGCCGCGGTGTCCCAGGCTGATGTCCACGGTGGCGAAGATGACGTAGATGTCCGCGATGCCGCCGTTGGTGATGAAGGTTTTGTAGCCGTTGATCACGTAGTGGCGCCCCTCGCGGCGCGCCTGGGTGG
>JALUWE010000466.1 GCA_027019845.1 Anaerolineales bacterium
CCTCAGCACCCTCAGCACCCTCAGCGTTTCAGCGTTCCCAGCCCCCCCAGTACTCCCAGTGCTCCGATCACTGAACACTGAACACTGAACCCATTGGATCACTGAAAGCACTGAAGGCACTGAACACTGACCACTGAACCCCGCACCCCGCACATCGCACGTCGCACACAATACGTCGCACCCCGCACGATCACTGAAAGCACTGCAAGCACTGAAGGCACTGAACACTGACCACTGAACACTGAATACTGAACACTGAACACTGAATACTGAACACTGAACACTGAACACTGAATACTGAACACTGAATACTGAACACTGAGTTCCCAGTGCCCTCAGCGTTCTCAGCGTTCCAACCCGCAACGTAATACTGACAATCCCAAATCTCCCCTGAACGCGGCGCAAAAAATATAGGATACAATAAATCCGCACCTATCGGCAAAATCTGCGGACTACTTTCAGGAGAGACTGGCATGGAAATCACCCTTGCGGACGAACGCGCCTTCGTGCTGATCGAACAACTGACCATGGATCAGGCAGAAGGCCGCGCCTGGAGCAACAAATCGGCAAAGTGCTGGACCCCGAATTTCTGTTCGACGTGGGCGTGGACACGGTGGATTTGTTCGTCCCCGGCGGCGGGCTGGCGATCAAACTGGCGAAAAAGGGGATCGATGTGGCGAGGAAAAAGAAACCTTAAACTCTTCTACATGAAGTACAATATGTCCTAAATGGAACGCTGGAGCAATATTCAAAATGAACGCGCTATACGAAATCAGTGCTGAGCAAGATGATCTGATCATCCGCCTTCCACGCAAATCTACCGATGAGCAGACGCTCACCAAGCTGCTCGATTTCCTCACCCTCGAAGCCATTCGCCGACAAAGTCAATTGAGTGAAGAAGACCTCGCCGAACTGACCAAGGAAGTCAAGCATGGGGCCTGGCAACTGGTCAAACATCTATTTACAGAACAATAAATGACTGAATTAAAACCAGTCGTTGTAGATACAAACATCTTGATTTCCGCGCTTTTGCGAAGTGGTTCACCATTTGCGCAGGTAATTCTTGGCTCCAAGCGAGATTTCTTCATTTGCGAATCCACAATTGTCGAACTCTTCAAACACAAAGAAAGAATCACTCAACTCAGCAAACTTTCCGAAACGGAAGTCATTCGATTGCTTTATACGCTTCTTCGCCATCTGGTGGTGTCAAAAGAGGAATTAATCGACCTCAACGTCCGGCAAAAAGCGTATCAGCTTTGTAAAAAAATAGATGCGGCTGATACCCCTCAGGTCGCTCTCGCTTTACATTTGGACGGGTTGTTATAGACAGGGGACAAGAGGTTGAAAACTGGTTTACAAGAAAAGGGCTTCGATGCGTTCTTCGAGCCAGAATAGTTCCGACGCACCCCATCTCACAACAACCGCATCTGCGGGGATTCATACGTCAGCGGGTCCAGGGAAAACTGCTCGTCCAGGGTCTCACGCGTCAACAGCGGGATTTCGGCCAGGCGGCGCAGCAAGCGGAATTTGAGAAACCGCCAGCGGCCCTCCACGGCCTGTGCCAGCCGCGGGTCGTGGCGCAGTTTGTAGGCCACCAGGTTGGCGCGGCTGCCGGGCACTACGATGAAAGCCCAACGCGGCAGGGGGCGATTTTGGTACACGATTTCCCCCAACACGGCGGATGAGCGGATCACAAACCGGGCGATCTCCCCCGATGGGGAGGACCAGACGACCCCGGGCCCGGCCTGGGTGCGGTACCCCAGACGTTCCCCCACCTCGAGCAGAATCGCCTGCATCTCGGCCACGTCCGCGGCGCGCTGTTCGGGCTGTTCCTGCTCCCGCAGACGGTAGCGGCCTGCCGCGTCCGGTTGGCCGTAGGAGTCCAGGCAGGCGCACACCAGTTCGTGTTCCGGGGTGAGCAGGCCGGGGAAGGCGGCGCACATGGCCGCGTCCACCTCGGCCAGTGTGCTGGCTGGATGTTGGGAGAGATACGCAAGCAGCTTGCTTTCCACCCGGTCTGCGAGCGGGGGTTGTACGTTCGCCGGGGACTCCACCCACCAGCGGCCTGCCTCCGGCGAGTGGGGGCTGCCGCCGTAGCGCAGGAACCCGCCCCGGTAGGTGAAGGCCTGCTCGCACAGGTCGCGCACAGCGGTATAGGCTTCGCCGGGCCGCTGGTCCGGCAGGGTCAGGGTTTGTTTTTGCGCCAAATCGCGCAGCGCGGCGGCCTGCAAGAAGATGTAGGGGGTGGGTTCGCCGCGTTGTTGCAGGATGCGCCGCGCGGCGGTGCGGGCGATTTGGATGCGCTGCTGCCGGGAGCGTGGCGGGGCCGCTGCGGGCGGAGCAGCCCGCCATGTGATCTGGGTCTGGCGTTCTGCCCCGCGCGTGGCGAGGCCGGCCAGCTGCAAGCCGCTCATATCCGCAGCCAGCAGGGAGGCGGCCAGCAGCCCGGGTTCGGTTTCGGGCAGCAGGGCGAAGAGGGGGGTGTCTTTTGCCAGGCAGCGGGCCAATGGGCGCAGGACGGCGTGCAGCGCGGCGGTGTGCCAGCCCCAGCCATAGCGCCGGCGGCGCAGCACGCTGCGAAAGGGGCCGACCGCTTCGGGGCCCCACAGCCAGCCGCCCCACAACGCGGACAGGGTCCAGAAAGCCGGGTTAGGCCGGGGGATGGCGGTGAGTACCGCGGCAATGCTGGTGGGGGTGAGCGCGGGGAGCAGGTCTTTGAAGCGTCCCTGGAAGAGGGTGATCCCGCCTGGGCCGGGTTCGGCAGCCCCCGCGAACGCGTCCGGGGTGGGGAGGACGGTGAGGGGCGTGGCGGGCTGATCGGGCCAGTGCCAGGTCTGTATGGATTCTTCCAACGCCATCCACAGGTTGTGTTCCAGGTAGCGTGGGGGCAGGCTGAGTTGTTTGGGGCGGGCGCGGGCCGCGGGATGGGGCCAGAGCGCGTTGGCGCGGTCGAACGCGGCCAGCAGCAGGGCGGCGAGCAGGGTGCGGCGGTAGGGGGTGAGGGGCAGGCCGTCGAGTTTGTTGATCAGGGTGAAGAGGGCGTAGAGGGCGCGGGGCGGGTAGAGGCGCAGCGCGGCTTCGACGTGGGCGCGGTCGGGGTCGTGCAGGGGCAGGACGCGTTCCAGCGCACGGGCGTGGTGCGGCCCCGGGGCGGCGAAGCGAGCGGCGTTGGCTTTGTCGGCTTCGTTGGCGGGAAATTCGCCTTCGGTTTCGCAGTGCGGGCAGCGATAGAGGCGGGCGTAGGGGGCGGGGGCGTCTTTTTCCCACACGAAGGCCTGCGCGCTGATGGTGGCGGCGCAGTGGTCGCAGGTGGTGTGGTAGAGGGAGAGGATGTGCGGTTCGAGGCGTTCTTCTCCCTTGCGGGCTACGGCCAGCGCGGCCAGCGCGGCTTGCAGTTCGTCCAGCCCGGGCGGGGTGGCCAGCACCTGGAGCAGGAAGCGGGTGATGGGGTTGTTGGCGGCGACGAGCAGGCGGTATCCGGCGCGGGCGATCTCGATGTCCAGCCAGGGCGCGGCCCCGAACGGGTCGAGCACCAGCCCCTCCGGCGGAATATGTCCCTCCAACCAGGAGGCGGCCACTCCTGCGGGCACAGGCGGCAGGTAGCGCGCCAGCGGCAGGCGGATGCCGGGAGGGTGGCCGGGGATGTAGGGGGGCATGGGGAGTTCGAGTTACGCATAATGCCGCTTCAACTCCGAATGATAGCGGCTGCCCAGTTTGGAGGCGTGTTGCCGCGCCCATTCGCTGAAGCGGGTGTGCCCTGCGGGCGGGGAATCGGTCAGCAGCAGGTTGTCGAGCAGGCCGTGTACCTCGTCGCGGGTCAGCACCACATCCTGCACCAACAGGCCGAGGAGACGGGCGAGGGACAGCGCCAGGCCCGGGGGGAGGTGGATGATTCGGGCGCGGCTGCCCACCGCTTCGGCAATCATACCCACAAGCTGGTTGAAAGTGAAGGTCTCCGGGCCGATGGCGTCCAGGACCACGTTTTCCCTCGATTGCCCCAGGCGCACCGCGAGGGCGGCCATGTCCTCCACGAAGATGGGCTGTAATTTGTACTCGCCGTCGCCGGGCACGACGAAGACGGGAAAGCGGCGCAGCAGGTAGGCGATATTGTTGAGCAGGATGTCTTCCAGGCCGAAGATCACGGTCGGGCGCAGGATGGCGTAGGACAGGCCGGAGGCCTGGATGTAGGCTTCCAGCTCGGCTTTGCCGCTGAAGTACGGCAGGGGCGAATCCAACGAAGGGTTGGTGATGCTGACGTGAACGATGCGGCGCACCCCGGCGCGGCGGGCGGCGTCGATCATGGTTTTGGTGTTCTCCACCGCCTGCCGGAAGGTGACGTTGCCGTGCGAAAAACGCACCCAATAGGTGTTGTAGAGCACTTCTACCCCTTCCAGGCTGGCGGCCAGCGCGGAGGGAGCACCAAAGTTGAACGGAAAAGCCCTCACCCGTTCCCCGAACGGGTTGGGCCGGTCAGGATGGCCAGTCAGGGTGATAACTTTGTAACCCGCGTCCAGCAGGCGACGGGCAATGTAGCGGCCAGTGTAGCCGAATGCGCCGGTGATAGCGTGAGTGGTCATGTTCAGTATTCAGTGTTCAGTGGTCAGTGTTCAGTGTTCAGTGCCTTCAGTGATCCAATGGGTTCAGTATTCAGTGTTCAGAGGGCGAAGGACAGAATGCCGATCATGAGCGCGGCCTGGAAAATGACGGAGAGCAGGAAAACACCAAGACCAGTGGAAAGGGGAAGGTGGAACCGCAGCCTGGAAAGAAAACCGGCCACCAGAAAGAACAGCGCAGCCGGGATCAGAAACAGCCCAATGGTGAACGCTCCCAGTACAACAAATACAGACAGCACACCAGCCGCGATCCAGGGGATCAACCCCCAACCCGGGCCGGTCGGCTGCTCTGCCAGCGCGATCCAGGCCCCGGCAATCCCCAGCAGAGCGATCTCCAGAAAATACAGCCCCGGCAGCGGCCACATCGGCTGGCTCAGACTGGCTGCGAACATCAGGGGAGTTATCGTGCAATTGGCCGCGGCGAGCAGGGCCAGGAAAATTTCAATTCTGCGCTTCATCACGATTTTTTCGCAACAGCGCATCGAGCGCGCTGCTGCGCAGACTGTCCAACGCCAGGATCATGGCAACCAAATTGTCGAGCGAGGTAAAAAAATCGGCCAGGGTGCGCAGCCGTTGCTGGTAGAACGCCGCCAGATCGGGGTCCTCGGAGAGCGCTTCGGGACTTTGCGACATCTCCAGGCTTTCGGAAACGGTGTTGATGGCGCGGTCGAACTCGCTTTTCTCGCGCTCGCGCTTCACTCCAACTCCCCATCTCTAATTCTCCACAACCTTCGACATCTCCCGCTCACGGCGGACAAAACGATTCTCGATGAGTTTATCCACCACAGAGGGCATCATATTGTTGAGCCAGACGGTATAGCGCAGCATCCAGGGCAATACCACAATGCTTTTCGGGCGTTGGGCAACGCGGTAGACTGCCTGGGCAACCTGCTGCGCGGTCAGGCGTAACCATCGCGGGGTGGAAATCGCTGTTTTGCGCCGTTGCGAACCGCTTTTGGCAGCGAACTCGGTTTCGGACACCCCTCCGGGATAAATAGCCGAAACTTTGATCCCCCAAATGCTCACCTCGCGGCGCAGCGCCTGGCTGAAACCCCGCACACCGAACTTGCTGGCCGTGTAGACCGTGTATGTCGGTGTGCCCAGCAGCCCCAGAATGGAGGCCATGTTGATGATGTGGCCCCTGCGCTGTTCGATCATTTGAGGCAGCACCGCCTGGCTGCAATAAATCGTGCCCAGCAGATTCACTGCCAGGGGTTGCCGGACATCTTTCACCGGATCGAGCGATTCCAACCACCCAACCCGCCCAAAACCGGCGTTGTTGAACAAAATGTCGATCCGCCCCCAGCGAACAATGGCTTCTTGCACCATTCGCTCCACGGATTCGTACTGGCTGACATCGGTTGGGACCGCCAGCGCCTGCCCGCCGGAACGCCGGATGTCTTCTGCAATGGCCTGCAGGCGGTTCATTCTGCGGGCTGCCAGCACCACCCGGTACCCTTCGGCAGCAAACAGCCGCGCGGTCGCCTCCCCAATCCCGGAAGAGGCCCCGGTGACGATAATTACCTTATTCTCAGACAAACTCCCTTCTCCTTACTCCTTACTTCTTACTTCTTACTTCTTACTTCTTACTCCTTACTTCTTACTTCCTACTCCTTACTTCCTCCTCCCTACTCCTTCCTTCAAAATGTAATACGTCGCCCGGCGGTCTCCGATTTTGATCAACACCCCCTTCTTCACGAGACCGGCCAGGTCGCGGCGCAGCGTCTCGGGAGAAACATCCGGGCAAAGCTGTTGAAACGCCCGGTTGGTGATGCGCGGCTGCGTGCCGAGATAACGGATAGCAGCCTGTTGGCGGGGGTTCAGGTTCAGGCTGGCGTAGCGAGGGTCGGTGAGAAGAGCGTGTGTCGGGCTATCCGCAAAAAGGGTTACTCGAAACGAGCCAGCGGCCTCCTCGAATTTTGGGGGCGGCAAATCATGCCTGGATAGCGCATCCACGACCCGGTCCAGGCCATATCCCAACCGTTCGATGAAACCCATGTCCGAAAGCACCTGGACGATCACCGGATTGCGCGAAAAGCGCGCCTCCAGCAGATTCTCCAGGGTGACCGGGCCAGGCAGGCCGCCGGGAGAGTGGACCTCCAGCCGGTCGGCAAAAATCCGCAGGTGAATGCTGTCTCCCTGCGCGTTGTAATCCCGGTGCGCGACCGCGTTGACCAGTAACTCGCGCACCGCCTCCAGGGGGTAGGCGGGCGTCTCCTGGCGGGTCATGCCGGTCAGGCGAACGGTGTTGGGCAGGTTTTCGCGCACAAATTGTTCCGCCTGTTGGAGTTGCTGGGGAAGCGTGCCGCGGATTTCCTGTTTGATGAATTGGTCCGTGATGGTCAGGCCGGTGAATCGAGTGGCAAGGATGAGCGCGTTGGGCAGCCAGCGTTGCGGCGCGCGCCCGAACAGGAGCAAAGCTGCGAAGGTAGGGGCCAACCCCTCGCCGCCGGGGGCCGGTTTCAGGCAGCCGCGGCGCAACAATATGTCCTCGAGCGATGCGCTGCCGGGCAGGTTGAGAATTTTCGAGTAGGCGTGCAGTTGATCCGCGTCCAGATCATCCAGCCCCGCGGTGGGATGCACCTGAGATTCGAACTGGATGACCCCGCGCTCCACCAGCAGCCCGCGCAACTTACGAGCCGAAAGGGGCGTGGTTCGCCGCCCTTCGCGTCCCAGATAGCGTCCCCCGACGCTGTACACATGCGGCAGCCCCTGCGGAACCTGTACGCTGACGACCTGCGTGCCCGCGACCGTGTGTGTCTGCGGAAGAGGCAGCACCAGCGGCGGGTCTGCCAACAGCGCGGCCTGGAAAATGCGGTCCGTCAGCGCGCCCACGTCAGAGACGCCTTGC
>JALUWE010000467.1 GCA_027019845.1 Anaerolineales bacterium
TGGGGCTGCCCTTTGGACTGTTTGGCGGTTTCTTTCTGTACCTGTGTGTGCAGGCTTTTTTGCCGCAGTCGCCGGAAGCCAGACCGATTATTCCGGTCAACTACGTGCTGCTCCTCATCGGCATGCTGGGGGCGTTCATCGGGCACTTTCTGGAAGTCCACTTCGTCTTCTCCATTGCCGCCACGTACACCTACTTCTGGGCGTACCTGGGGCTGATGGTGGCGCTGGCGCGCATCGGGCGAGCGGAGGCGAAAGAGGCCGCCGCCGCCGAGACGCCCGAAACGTCGGAAGAAGCCGTCCCTGCCGCGAGCCGCCGTCGCCGCCGCCGCCGCAAAAGCCGGGTGGTGAAGCGTCCCCGTTCCGTCGTCGCCCTTTCCCTCGACGCGCCCGAAACGTGGGAGACGTGGCTGGGGTCGCTGGGGCTGGCAATAGCCATCATCCTCATCATCCTCACCTTCGATTTCGTCCCCATTCAGTTCGACTTGTCCACCGGGCGCTACAGCCTGCTGTGGATGACCAGCATCACCTTCCTGGTCGGCACGGCCATCGCCCTGTCGGATGTGGCGGTCAAGGCCGAAAAGTGGCAAACGCCGGTCAACTGGGGGCGGGCGATTTTGCTGTACTTCGTCACCTCGCTGGGGTATGCCGGTTTTTACATCCTGCTTCACTCGCAACAGCGACACACCCTCACCACCCGCCAGCTCGATGTCCTCTCCGCCGCCAACGGCATCGTCGGCATCCTGTACGGTTTCTACATCGCCCTCTTCCTGCTGATGGGGGTCATCGCCCTGATGCTCCTTCAGCGGCGGGCGCGGGGGCTTCCCTTCTGGCGACCGGCCAACTGGTGGCTCTACCCGCCGCTGATTGCCGCCGCCGTGCTGGTCATCTTCTTCAAAAACCTCAACGTGGTCAAAGCCGATATTTACCTGAAGGAAGGGGAACGCTATCGCAACGCCCGGCAGTGGGACAGCGCCATTTTGCTGCACCGCGAATCGGTGCGCATGGATTCCGACGAAGACTTCTACTACCTGATGCTGGCGCTGGATTACCAGCTGAAGGCGCAAGACAACCGGCTATCGGGGCAGGAACGGCAACAGGCGTGGCTGGAAGGGGAGCGAATCGCCCTGCAAGCCCGCGACATCAACCGTTACAACCCCGACAACACCGGCAACCTGGGACGCTACTACTTCACGCTGGGGCAAATGCTCGACCCCTCCTACTACGACAAGGCGCTCGATTACTTCCGCAAGGCGATTTACCTGGCGCCGCAGAACGTGCAGTATTACAACCTGCTGGCGCAAGTCTACTACATCAAAAACCAGTTTGACGATGCCCTCACCTGGCTGGAGAAATCCATCGAACTGGACGCCGAATTTCCCCCCACCTGGCTGCAACTGGGCGACACCTACGCCGCCACCTCCGACGTGGACAAGGCGCTGGAAGCGCACAAAAACGCCATCCTGCAAAACCCTGCCGCCTTCGCCGACCCCAACTTCGACAGCCGGCTCAACTTCTACGTCTCCGCCAACCGGTATGAGGAACTCATTCAGGCCTTCCGGCAATACCTGAATGAACACCCG
>JALUWE010000468.1 GCA_027019845.1 Anaerolineales bacterium
CTCAGAATGACACAAACAGCAGCCGGTTGCTCAGCTCCCTGCCGTGCTTGTGCAGCGCGCTACTCGAAGCGGTAGCCGAAGCCGCGCACGGTGATGATGTGTTGGGGATCGCCTGGGTCGCGCTCGATCTTGCGCCGCAAAGCCCAGATGTAGTGCTTGACGTGTTCCGGCTCTCCCGCGTATTCCGCGCCCCACACTTCGGAGAGCAGCCGCTCGGTGGGCACAGTGCGCCGGGCGTGACGCGCCAGGGCCTCCAACAGGCGGTATTCGGTGGGGGTCAGGTCCACCGGCTGGCCGTCCAACGTGACGGTATGCTGGTCGAAGTCGATGGTCAGATCACCGCTGGTCAGACGCTGGGTGGGGGAGGGGGCGTGTTGGGCGCGCGCCAGCACCGCGCGGATGCGGGCGATCAACTCGGCAAAGGAGAAAGGCTTGGTGACGTAGTCGTCTACCCCCAGGCGGAAGCCGCGCAGTTTGTCGATTTCCTCGCTCTTGGCCGTGAGCATGATGATCGGGACGTGGGAAACCTCCCGGATGCGGCGGCAGGCCTCCCAGCCGTCCATGCCGGGCATCATTACGTCGAGCACGATCAGGGCTGGCTGGGCTTCCAGGGCCAGGCGTACCCCTTCGGCGGCGCGGCCGGCGGTCAGGGGTTGGTAACCGGCATCGCGTACGTGATCGGCCAGCATCTCGAGCAAGGTGGGGTCGTCGTCGATCAGGAGGATGGTGGGGGGCATGGGGGAGTTTGGGTTGGGTGTTGGGTAATTGGGTAATTGGGTAATTGCATCCTGAGCGGAGGGCGGGCGAAGCCCGCTCGAAGTCGAAGGATGGGTATTGGATATTGGGTATTGGGTATTGGGTATTGGGTAACCCATCGCTTTATGGCTTGAAAACCGGCAAAGTGAAGGAAAAGACTGCGCCGCGGTCGGGGTGGTTTTCGGCCCAGACATGGCCGCCGTGGGCTTCGATCAGCTGGCGGCAGACGTACAGCCCCAGGCCGTAGCCATAGACGCTTTGGGAGTCGCTTGTGTCGCCGCGGTAGAATTTGTCGAACAGTCGCTCTGGCGGGATGGGCGGCAGGCCAGGCCCGTGGTCGCGCACCGAGACGGTGACACCGTGCTGGTCGGCGCGCAGCGATACGGTGATGGCCGCGCCTGGGGGGGAGTATTTGTCTGCGTTGTCCAGCAGGTTGGCGATCACCTCGGCAATGCGGTCGCGGTCCGCGAAGACCAGCGGCAAGCCGGGTTTTTCGAGCAAGAGAATGGGGCGTTCGCTGTTGCGGGCGCGGGTCTGGTCGATCACCTGGCGCACCACCGGGAAGAGGGAGATCGGCTCGCGGTTCAGGGTCAGCTCCCCGGCTTCGATGCGGTTGGCGTTGAGCACGTCGCGCACCAGCCGGTCGAGGCGCTGCACTTGCTGCCGGAGCACGCTAAACATGCGGGTGCAGGTGGGGTTGATGGTGGCACAATCGGCCTGCATACGTTCGACCGCGCCCTGTACGTTGGTGAGCGGGGCGCGAATCTGGTGGGAGACCAGGGAGACGAACTCCGAGCGGGTCTGGTCGAGTTTTTGCAGTTCC
>JALUWE010000469.1 GCA_027019845.1 Anaerolineales bacterium
GCGCATGGAAGAGATCGTGGCACGCGAGGGCAGCACGCTGGCCACCCTGCCCGCAGTGTGCAACAGCAATTTGCCCGCGGCCCAGGCGTTGCAACAACAGTTGACCCTGGCCCTCAACGCGCTGGTGCCCTACGATCTGCCCTCCTTGCGTTCGTTGCGCGAGCGCTCCCGGCGCAACAAACGCCGCGCCCACCTACCGGTGGCCGTGGCGGATTACTACACCCTGCGTCTGGTGATGTCCGGCTGCACGCATGAAGACGTTGCCGAGAAGTTGGGAGTCTCCCCCCGGCAGGTGCGCAACTATTTGACCCGTGCCATCGGCACGATGAAGACCTTTTTAGAACGCGAGGCGCAAAGCGCGGTCAATACTCCAACTCACCCGCCAGAAACGCCTCGAACACCCGCACAAATTTCTCCTCCGGGATAGGGCCAAGCCACTGGTCCACGATGTTCCCCTCCGCGTCCAGCAGGAAAAAGTGGGGTAAGCCGAGGGTGTTGAACTCTTCCATGAGAGGCCACACCCGTTCGTCATCCACGTCCAGATAAACGAACTCGATCTGCCCGGCGTAACGCTGTTCGAGCCTATGCACGATAGGCGCCATTTTGCGGCAGTAGGGTCACCAAAAGGCGAAAAATTCCACGAACTGGGGGCTGCCGGTGGCGCGCACGAACGCGTCCGGGTCGCTGGCTTGCAGCCCGGGGCGCACGGTGGGCGTTGGGGGGCCGCCAGGGTTCACGGGCGCGGCGACCGGGCTGGCACAACCTGCTGCCAACAGTAACAGTAGCAGGGCCAGCACTCCTGCCGCGGCGCGCGGCCGTGTGCCCGGCGATGGGTTCGCAAGCGGCTGATTTTGCAACGGCCTGGTTCTCCGCATCACCGCTTCACTCCTGTACCACCAGCGTGGTCACCATGCCGGCCTCCTCGTGCCCGGCCAGGCTGCAAATCACTTTGTACTCACCGGGGGCCAGCTCGACCTGCAAGGTGGCCGTATCGCCGGGGAAGACCAATTCCAGACCCTCATCCACCCCTTCGATGATGAAATTGTGTTCCAACGTGCCGCTGTTGGTCACCTCGAATGTGACCGTACCGGCGGCCAGGGTGGTATCTTGCAGCTCTACTGCCCACTCACGCAAGGTCACTTGCGTGCTGGATGGGTTGGAGGGTGCGCCACCGCCACAAGCGGCCAGCACCAGCCCCGCCAGGCTCAACAACACGAGCAGCAGGGCGCGTTTTGTCCATGACGAGAAGTTGGGGAAAGTCGTGCGTGTGTGTGCTTTCATGGTTCATTCCGAGTATACCCGAACCGGCTGGGTGTCGATGGGTTCGGAGGAGGCCTGGATGTAGGCCACCAGCTCTTCGACCGCGGGTTTGGCGGTGGCCTCGAAGTTGGGGTCGCGGTATTGGGTGCGCCCGCCGGAGGTGGCGACCGTGTAGATGCGCTCCGGGTCGAACGTCTCGCCGTTGACGCGCAGGTTGCTGGTGCGCCGGTCGCGCTCCGCGTTGCGGTCGAGGTCGGCCTGCATTCCATCGCAGCGGGTCACGTCCCCGCCCAGTTTGAGCAGCGGGTCGGGGTTGAAGACGTTGTCCAGGTTGTCTTCCATGATGGCGCGGATGGTGCGGCCTACCAGCCGCGCTTTGTAGAGCGGGGTGGGGGTGGGTTTCATGGCGTTGTACACGTCTTCGACGCGAATTTCGCCGGGCAGGATGGTGGCCCCGAAGCGCCAGCCGGAGGCGCACCCCAGGTCGGCGCCCACGATCTCGCGGTAGGCACGGGTGACGAAGGCGTCGGTGGTGCCGCCGAACAGGGAGCGGCGGTAGAGCACGGTTTTGGTTTCGCCGATCACGCGTTGCAGCTGGTCTTCGTAGGGCGCGTAGAGTTCGTCGATCAGCGCGGCGATCTCGGGGTCGGGTTCGATGCGCCCGGCCACCACCGGGATCAGGCGGTGCCGGCAGGCGGTGATCTGGCCGTTTTGGATTTCCAGGTCGAGTTCACCCAGGAACTTGCCGTGCGAGCCGCCCTGGAGCAGGATGGTCTGCCCCACTTTTTCGGGCCGCCAGAGGATGTCGTGGGTGTGGCCGCCGACGATCACGTCCACCCCGTTGAGCCTGGCGGCCATCACTTTGTCTTGCTCGTAGCCCATGTGGGAGAGCAGCACCACCAGGGAAACGCCCTCTTCCTGGCGCAGGCGGTCGATCTCTTGTTGTAGCTCGACATCGCGGTAGCCCATGCGGAAGCCGGGGTTGGCGTTGGGGTCTTCGGTGGTCAGCAGGCTGAGGGGGTAGGCCTGGCCGACCACCGCGACGCGCAGGCCGTTGATCTCGCGCACCAGGCTGGGTTGCAGCACGCGGTCCTCGAAATCGGTGTCCACCAGGTTTTGCACCAGCACCGCGAATTGGGCTTCCTCGATGCGCTGCAACAGCGCGTCTTTGCCCAGGTTGAATTCCCAGTGCAGGGTGAGGGCGTCGTAGCCGATGGCGTTCATCACTTCGACCGGCGCGCGGCCCTGGGTGAGCAGCGCGATGGCAGAGCCGTACCACGCGTCGCCGGAGTCGAGCAGCAGGGTGCGGTCGGGCAGGGCGCTGCGCTCCTGCTGGATCAGGGTGGCGAGGTGGGCATAGCCGCCCACTTTGCCGTACTGTTTTGCCAGCTCGAGGTAGTTCTCCCGCGAGCACAGGTAGGCTTCGGGGCTGCCGGGTTCGATGCCATAGGCTTGCAGAAAGGACTGGCCGTAGAATTCGCGGTGGTAGATCGGGCGCAGGTGCCCGTGGGTGTCCCCGGTCCACAGAATGCGCAGGGAGACTTCGCCGAGGTCTTCGGAGCAGACGGCCTGGGAGTCGTTGGCCGACCCGGGCAGGGGGGCTTCTTCTTCGGGGGGTGCTGCCGGTGCGATGCAGCCCGCAAGCCCGCCGGCCCCGGCCAGCAACGCGGCCGCCAGCCCGCCTTTCAGGAACTCCCGTCGGGTGAGTTTTTTGTTTTTCATGTGCTTTTCGCTTTTAGATGGCGGCCAGGCGGTGGGTTTCTTCGTTCCAGCGCACGATCAGATACCACACGGCCAACATTCCCAGCAGCAGCAGCACGGCCCAGCCCCATCCGCCCACCATGTCGGGCAGGAAGGCCGGGCTGCCCAGCCGCTGGATCAGGCCGGTGCGCTGGAGGTAGTCGTTGAAGAAGGCCGCCGCGGTCACGTAACCGATCAGGGCCAGGAACAGTTTGGCGTGCCCCTCCCCGACCCGCCACATGGTGCCGCCGCCGCAGCCCCCGGCAGCCACCATGCCCAGACCGAAGATGATCCCCCCGGTCAGGCTGCCCACCCAGAAGGTCGGGCGCACGAACGCGTCCACTTTCTCGAAGATCACGTTCTTGACGATGGCGAAACCGATGATGCTGATCAGCAAGGCGATCAGCATGGCGCGCGTGTGGCTGGATTCGCCGGTCAGAAACGGCTCGCGGAAGGCGCGCACGAAGCACAGCCGGGTGCGTTGGGAGACTACCCCCAGCAAGATGCCGAACAGCAGGATCACGGCCCGGTTGGCGTACCCCAGGTTGAGGTAGTAGAGGGCCGCGGCGATCAACCCCAGAAAGACCACGCCGCCGACGTAGGGCTGGACTTTGGGGTTGTGCAGCCAGTTTCCGCCCAGGTTCTTGCCCGCGGGCACGTGGTCCAGTTCCCAGACCAGGTAACGCGCGCCCAGGAACGCGCCGATTCCCAGGCCGACGGCCATCGAAACACCGTGCAGGCCGAACGCGCTGGTGCCGCTGAAGAAGCCGCCGATGTTGCAGCCGCGCACCAGCACCGCGCCCACTCCCATCAGCAAGCCGCCCACCGCGCCTTTGATCAATTCCCGTACCGGGCCAATGCGGATGCCGAACTGCCCCGACAGCAGCGCGGCCAGGAAGGCGCCGGCGATCAGCCCCATGTTGATGATCGAGCCGGAGCGCAGCAGCGGGGAGAGGGCCTCCGCGTTGCCGATGCCAAAGCGACCGAACAGGTTATCCCCCCAATTGAGCACGCCGTCCAGCGTGGTCCACGGCTGGAAGTGCAAAAACAGCAGAACGTTGATCACCCCGTAGAAAATTCCCCCCAGCCAGACCGGCCAGTTGCGGCCAAAAACGGTCTGGTAGTCTTGACGTAAACGCGCAAGCATGTGTGCTCCTTTGTTGTGTTGTGTGTTGCAACGGCAGGGGGTGCTATTGTTCCCCCAAGGTGCGGATGTATTGCACCAGGGCCTGGCGCTGCTCTACGGTGAGCACCAGCCCCCAGGGAGGCATTTCCACACCCTTGCCGCCGGTGATGGTGTTGAAGATCTCTTCGTCGGTGCGGTCTTGCAGCACAGTCAGGTTCATGCCGGATTGGGTGCTCAGGCTGCCCACGGAGGGGCCGTCGCCCAGCCCGCCCAGGCCGTGGCATTTGGCACAATAAGTGACGAACAAGGTCTCGCCATCGGTGATGCTGGGATCGAAGATGGTTTCGCCGCCCGGATCGATCAGCTCACCCCCGCCGTCCTCTGCGGGAGCGGCCGCGGGATCGGTTTCGCCTTCGGGTTGGGTTTCGCTCTGCCCGGCAGTGCATCCCCACAGCACCAGCAGCACCCCCAGCAAGATGAGCAAGACGGGAGCGGTGAAAAGGGTGTTCTTTTGGGTTGTGCGCTTCATTATGAAATGCCTCCATCACGAGAATTCGACTTGCGCCGAGGCTTCCACCGTTTCGCGGCGGTGATTGGTGACCACCACACGCACCGCTTCTTGCCGGTCGGCTCTGAGCTTGAAGCCGATCAGGGGGTCGTTCGAGGAGGAGGAGTTCAGCTCGAACTTGCTGACCAGCTCGTCCCCGTAGTACACCTCCACCAGACGGACGAATTCGGCTGGCTGGGCGCGGTAGAAACGCTCGTACGGGTTGCTGGCCTGGTCTGCCAACCCCAGGCCGGTGACGGAGGGGTGTTTGATTTTGGCTTTCACTTCGATGATGTCGCCTTGCGCGATGGTGTTGGGCAGGCGAATTTGTACACTAAAGTCTTTGGACATGGTTGTCTCCTCACAAATTCGGAAATGGTTGGGGTTCAGCAGCCGCCCAGGCTGACTTTGAGCGTGGCGGAGGTGACCCAGCGGCCATGCTGGCTGCACTCGGCGATCACGAACACCTCCGAGTCGCCGCCGTCCATACGGATTTGAATGGACAAATAGGCCTGACCGTTGGCGGGTGTGAAGTGGTACAGCCCCTTACCCACGATGGGGTCCCTGAAGCTGACGACCTGGATGTTCTTGATGTAGTGATCAGGCTCCATGGGGTGTTCCATCGAGATCACCATGGGCACGTTGGAGCCGTCTTCCGCGATCAGCGGCAGCCGGACGTTGATCATGTGTTCGGCTTCCAGTGGGGTGGGGTTGTCCGGGTCTTTGATGAAGTTGAACACGGGCGCGCCGGGGGGTTCCTCACTCTGTGCCAGGGCGCGCAGGGGCCACCCGGCGGAGAGAACGGCCGCGCCCAGCCCGGCGATGGCGGCCTGCTTCAAGAAATCGCGGCGGGTGATGGTGATTTTTGGTTTGGTGATCATACGTATCTCCTTACAACATTTTGAGTTTTGGAGCCCCTCCCCAATTCAGGTTAAATGCATAGTGGCGTCCTGCCCGCTCCCCGAGCAGGACGCCAGATGGATGGGTTTATGAATCCGGGCAATCGCCGTTTTCATTGATCGGAGCCGCGTTGGTGACCTGGTTGACGTTTTCGGTGGTCAGTTCGGGTGCGCCGCAGAAGTAAGGCGCCCAGTGTACGCCGTTGGCGCCGAAACCGACCACGATGTCGGCCTCCCATTCGACTTTGCCGGTTTCCTCGTCGTAGCGCATCAGAGTCACCGCGTCGCCCAGGCGGTTGCTGACCAGGAACCAGCGGCCATCTGCCGACCACTGCCCGTTGTGTGTGCCTTTGCCCGCGGTTTCGATGGTGTAGACGATCTCGTTCTTCTCGGTGTCGATTACGGAGACGTAGGTGTCGGTGCCGTCGTTGGTGGTGATGGCGATGGGTGCGTAGGGGTGCAGGTAGGTGGAGTTGGTGTCGGTGCCCGAGTCGAGCGCTTTGACCAGCTCGAATGTTTGCATGTCGATCACACCCAACTGCCCGGCTTTCTTCAGGCCGACGTAGGCGAATTTATCGTCGGGGCGGAAGGAGATGTTGAAGGGGCCGGAGCCTTTGGGGAGTTCGATGGTCTTGACCAGCTCCAGTTTCTCCACGTCCACCACGATGATGGTGTCGTTCTTGTCGCAGCTATACAGCACGTATTTGCCGTTGTTGCTCATTTTGCCGGAGCGGCAGCGACCCTCGCCGAAGGAAGCCACGATCTCGCCGCTTTCCAAATCGAGCACTTCCAGCGATCCCATCACACCGTTGTCCGGGTCGTATCCCTGGTGGCCGATGAAGGCGTATTTTCCGTCGTGGCTGATGGTGATGTCGCGGGTTTGTTTGCCGTTGGTTTCGATGGTTTTGACCAGTTCCCAGCTTTCGGTATCGAACAGGTGCACCCGGCCAGCGTTCGGGTCCAGATCGGCGGTGACCAGCAGGTTAGCGGTCGGACTGAAAGCCATGTGGAAGGGATCGTTATTGCCGGTTTGGACGTATTTGACGATCTGGTTGGTCCAGGTGTCCAGGATGGCCATGGCATCGTGATCGCCTTTGCCTTCGGATTGGAAGTTGATCACGTTGTAGCGCATTCCGGGCGCTATCCAGGGATGGTGTGGCTGTACGAAATCGGTTTGCACGAACTCCAGCCCGTAGTTGGGGGCATCGGGGTCGATGATGGCGATTTTGTCCTCGTCCTGCACCGTGACGTAGAATTTGCCGCGCGTCATGTGCGCCAGCTTGTCGGGTTGGTAAGGCCAGGTCCAGGTGTCGCCGTAGAAGATTTTGTTCAGCACCTGCGCGACTTTTTCTTCCATCATCTCGTCGCCTTTGTCTTCTTTCTCCGCGGGCTGTTCTTGTTCGGGGGCGGCTTGTTCTTCTTCAGCCGGCGCCTGCTCCTGCTGGGGTGTGGTTGGCGTGCAGGCTGCCAGAATCAGCAGCAATGCGCTGAGAGCGGCGACAATGGTGAACCGTAATACGACTTTCTTTTTGTTGTTCATGTACATTCTCCTCTGGTTTGGCCTTTGGTTGCGATGCGATTTCGAACAGAGCAACCTCCGGCCTCCTGGCGGCAATCCCGGGACCGATCATCGAAGAGCGTATCAGCGTTGTCCTGAATTGCCTGTTGACTTGACAAACAACAGGGGGAACAGAAGTGGAATTTACAAAAGGGACATGCCTCAACCTCCTTTGACAACAAATGCAGATTGGAATTCACGCATACGGGTAACTTCAACCTGCCGCTCCCTCCCTGGAGGTCGCGCGGCAAAAAATGCCCGTATACGCATATCTTGATATGTTTTTTTAGAG
>JALUWE010000470.1 GCA_027019845.1 Anaerolineales bacterium
CCGTAACAGCCGCGCCAATCGTTGGCGGTAGGTCTCGCGCTCGATGGCGTTGGGCACATCCTCGATCAACGGCAGCATCTGTTCCGCGATCTGGGTTTTGACTTTGGGGTCGTCCAGATCGCGGCCCGCGGCCAGGGTATCCATGACGTGGATCACGATGGGTTTGGCGTTTTGCAGAATGCGTGCCCACTCCTCGGGGTCGCGGTTCACCACATCGTCGGGGTCCAGGCCCTGCGGGAGGGTAGTGACACGGATGTCGGCTTGCAGGCGGGCTTCCTGGTGCAGCAGCCCGCGCGGGTCGAAAGCGATCTCGGTTTCGCGGTCCATGGCCTGGCGGGCGACTTCCAGACCGCGCAGGGTGGCCTTCTCCCCGGCCGCGTCCGCGTCCAGCGCCAACACGATGCGCCGGGTGCGGCGTTTGAGCAGACGCAGTTGGTGCGCGGTCAGCGCGGTGCCCATCGGCGAGACCGCATTGGTGAAGCCGTGCTGGTGCAGGGCGATCACGTCCAGGTAGCCCTCCACGATCACCACCTGATCCTGAGCGCGGATGCTCTTGCGGGCTTTGTCCAGGCCGTAGAGCAGGCGGCCTTTGTCGAACAGCGCGGTTTGCGGGGAGTTGAGGAACTTGGGCACGTCGTCGGGGTCGAGGATACGCGCGCCAAACCCGGCCATGCGCCCGCGCTCGTCCCGGATCGGGAAGGTGACGCGGTGGCGAAAGCGGTCGTACACCCCGCCGGAGTCGCGTTCTGAGACCAGCCCGGCTGCGATCAAATCCGCTTCGGTGTAACCGCGGGCCCGGAAGTGCCTGGTGGCCGCGTCCCACGATTGGGGCGCGTACCCCAACCCCCATGCCTCGATGGTGGCGTGGCCCAGCCCGCGTTGGCGCAGGTAGGCCAGCGCTTGCTGTCCCGCGGGGGTGTTTTGCAAATGGTGGCGGAAAAAGGTGACCGCGTCTTCCAGCAGCTCGCGCAGCCGTTCGTGCTCTTCGGCTCGCTCTTCCTCTTCGGGGGTGCGGGCGCGCAACTGCACACCGGCCCGGTCGGCCAGGTAGCGCAAGGCCTCGGGAAAATCCCAACCTTCTTTTTTCATCACGAATTTGAAAATGTCGCCCCCTTCGTTGCACTGCCCGAAACAACGCCAGGTACCCGACTCCGGGAAGACCGCGAAGGCAGGCGTGCGTTTGTTGTCGTGGAAGGGGCAAAACCCCGTGTAGTTCTTGCCGGAACGGCGCAGCTGCACGGTTTCGGAAATCAAGTCCACCACATCGATTCGGGCTTTGATTTCGTCGGTCGTGTTCATGTGGTTGGGGGAATGAAAGGTCTCATGGCGGGGTGTGCCGTACCCGCCTGGACATGAAGGAGATAGTAGACCCGTGAGGCCTCAACAGACCTCAAGGTCTCAGGAGCTTTTCTCCGAAGATCAGGGTAATTATAACGCGATTGTGTGGTAAGTTCGGGGGGCGGTCTGCAAACCGGTCAAATCCCCTTTTTCGCCAGAGTGTTGTACAATACGCAGGCTGAGGATGTTGTGTTCGATGGTTCGCTTTCGTTGTCTGTTTTTGAGG
>JALUWE010000471.1 GCA_027019845.1 Anaerolineales bacterium
CCACCGACCATCGTGGCCACGAGCTTGAGCGAGGCGCCGGCAGGGACTGCCCCGGCTCCGAGGCCATACAATGTGTTCCAGGGTATGCGCAGCTCGGTTTCTCCGTTGGCTCCGGCAGTGGCAATCTCCACCTGCGCTGTCAGGTCATCGGTCGTCGTACCGTTGAGAATATGATAAAAATTACCACCCTGTTCGTTCCATTTTCCATACTGAAACTCTGCTGTAAAACCGCTGAACTGGATATTGCGCGGCCAGGCGTCCAGGCCTGAGACATCTGCACTACCGTCCGCTGCGCCGGTGCCGGCGTCGAGATAGAGCACGATACCGTTGTTATTCAAGGAATGGCGGATGGCGAGATAGAGGTTGTCTGCATCCCAGGTGAGATACACATCATCCACCTCATTCCCCTGCCATGGCGAATCCGTATTGCTGTCATCGAGAATCCACTCATCGCCAGACCAGTCCCCGGATATCGCCCCATCGATCACCGGGCTGGAAAAAGTCGTCGGAAAGACGAGAGTTGCCAGCAGCAACACACCAGCCACAAGACTTCCACCCCTTTTCAGAACGCGCATCGTTTTCTCCCTTCGCTTACATGATTCAAAACGAAAATTTGGTCGTATTTCACCTGCCCGACAAGCCGCCTCCGTTTGGCTTATCCCGATATGTTCACAAAAAAACAGCCGTACCCTTCCCTCTGAAAAATTGTATTTTCCACCCTGCCCGCCCGGATGGAAAAGCTTCCACAAAAATAAAAAAAATTACCCGCACGCCGTGGTGTACTCGCCCGCGACAGACAACGTCGGGCTGATCTCCAGGTGCAGCGCCGCGAAAGCCTGCCGTAAGCTGGTCTCCACCTCTCCCACTGTTGCTCCACGGGCAAAAATAAACCCCGGATAACTCGCACCCTCGGGCAAAGCCACCAGCATATTCATCACTTCAGCCGTTATACTGACTTCGACGATTCCGGGCACCCGGCGTGCCTGGTCAACTCCCTCAATGGACGTCAGAATACCGGTCCCGGGCACGGGAATCATCATCACGCCCGCAGGAGAGCGGATCAGGTCGCCGGTCGCAACTTTCTCCCCCAGCGCATGACGCTGCACCAGCGCTTCCAGTGAAATCCCCGAGGAAAATTCAAAAATCCGCGAACACAGCCCACCGATCGTGCGCGGTGCGACCTCCAGCAGAACGACGCCACGATCATTTAAACGAGCTTCGGCGTGCACCGGCCCATGGCGCAATCCGAGTACGCGGCAGGCATGCTCCAGCGTTGCGCTGATGTTCGCTTGCACTGCCGTGGTTTCCCGCGTCGGTGTCAGATAAATCGTCTCTTCAAAAAACGGCCCTTCGAGGGGATCGGGCTTGTCGAAAATTGTCAAAATATCCAGCCGGCCTTCGCTCAGCAGCCCTTCGATGGCCACCTCCCGGCCAGGGATATACTCTTCGATCAGGATGAAGCCAGACTCCGGTTCTTTTTTTTGGACAAATTCCCTGCTCTGCAGCAACCGGCGCAATCGGACAAATGCCTCAACAAACTCCGCCGGACTATCTGCCCGC
>JALUWE010000472.1 GCA_027019845.1 Anaerolineales bacterium
AGAATCTCCCTCGCCATCGCTGAGATTCTTCGCTCCCGTTCGGCAGTCACTTCGCTTCGGCTCGGTGCATGGCTCAGGGCAAGCCCGCCGGTCGCTCAGAATGACATAAGCAACAGCAGTAAGTACTCACTGTAACTGCTCAGCCGAAGCTGCAAGTGCGTAACACCCTCAAGAGGGGCGCCCGCCCTCCTACCTTAAAAACGAAATACACGCACGACTTTTGAGCGATCCTGACAAATTTGAACCGGTTACTTTTGGGCTATTGGTCGATAGTCTTTTCTTGACAGCGCGCCCGAAATTTTGTATACTGAAAGCGAACGTTCGTGCGAACGTTCGCTTTTTGCCTCTTGACCATCATCACCCACAGCACATCAACCACACCTGCCCCATGAGCGCAAAAGTCACCCTCAAAGACGTCGCCCGCCGCGCTGGAGTCAGTTACCAGACCGTCTCCAAAGTGCTGCGCAACCAGATCAAAGTCACCCCAGAGACCCGCGCCCGCATCGAAGCCGCAGTCGCCGAACTCGGCTACCGGCCCAACACCGCGGCTCGCAGTCTGCGCACCCAGTCCACCTTTCTGATCGGCTATTCTTTCAAGCCCCACCTGCACGACGAACCCAGCCCCATCCTGGAAAAATTCCTGCAAAGCGTGGTACACGCCGCCCAAAACCACGGCTACCACATCATGCTCTTCCCCTGGGAGGAGGGTGAAAACGCGGTCGAGACCTACCGCGAGCTGATCACCTCCAACCGGGTGGATGGCTTCATTCTGTCCGACATCGACTACAACGACCCGCGGCTGCCTGAACTTCACAGCCGCGGGTTTCCGTTTGTGGCCTTTGGGCGCACCGAATCCGACCCGGACTACGCTTACGTGGACGTGGACGGTCGTGCAGGTATCCGCCTGGCGGTCGAACACCTGATCGAGCAGGGACATCGCAAGATCGCGGTCCTGGCCTGGCCCGAAACCTCGCGCGTCGGCGCGGCACGGCTGAACGGCTACTACCAGGCCATGCACAACGCCGCCTTGCTCATCGACGCAGACTGGGTGCGCCGCGGCGAAGGCACCCTCCAGGCCGCCTACCAAAACACCCACGCCTTGCTCGATTTGCCCCCCGACCGCCGCCCCACCGCCATCGTTACCATGGTAGACATCATGGCGTTGGGCGCGGTACACGCCATCCAGGAGCGCGGCTACACCGTCGGCGCCCAGATCGGCGTGACCGGCTTCGACGACACACCCCTCTCGCGGCACGTCCGCCCGGCCCTCACCACCCTGCGCCAGCCCGTCGAGCGCATCGGCCAGCTCGCCATCGACCTGCTGATGAAAATCCTCACCAATTCCCCCTCCGAACCCGAACAACACCTCCTCACCCCGGAACTGATCGTCCGAGAATCCAGCGTGCGGGAGACCGGGAATCGAGAAACCTGAATCGGGACACCTCTCGAATTACCCAATTACCCATCCTTCGACTACAGGCTCACTCCGTTCGCCTTCCGCTCAGGATGTAATTACCCGTCCTTCGACTACAGGCTCACTCCGTTCGCCTTCCGCTCAGG
>JALUWE010000473.1 GCA_027019845.1 Anaerolineales bacterium
ATCGTGTCCGCGGGCATCCCGGTTGTCGGGCATCTCGGCTTGACCCCGCAGAGCGTCAACGTATTTGGCGGCTTCCGCGCCCAGGCCAAATCCGTCGAGACCGCCAGACGCCTGATCGAAGACGCCCTGATCTTGCAGGATGCCGGTTGTTTCAGCATCGTGCTCGAATCCATTCCGGCCCAGCTTGCCGAACTGGTCTCCCAAAAGCTGGACATCCCCACCATCGGCATCGGCGCAGGGGTGGGCTGCGACGGGCAGGTGCTGGTCACCCACGATTTGTTGGGGTTGTTCGACCGCTTCACCCCGCGCTTCGTCAAACAATACGCCAACCTGCACGCGGTGATCGCCGAAGCCCTCACCACCTACCGGGAGGAGGTCGAAAACCAGACCTTCCCGACCCCGGATCACAGCGTGTACATGAAAGATGAGGGATGGGAAGCGCTACTGGAACAGTTAGGCGAATGAATGGATGAAAATGAGGGTTTTAATCACCGGCACTGGCGCGCTGGCCTGCCTGTTCGCGGCCCGTTTGTCCGCCGCGGGCGTGCGGGTCACCATGCTCGGCACCTGGCCTGAAGGATTGGCCGCCCTGCAGACCCACGGCGTGCGGCTGGTCGAAGGGGGCCAGGAACGCGCCTACCCGGTACGCGCTACCGGCACCACTGCCGACTGTGCGGGTCACACCCACGCGCTGGTGCTGGTCAAATCCTGGCAAACTGCCGGGGTGGCCCGGCGGCTGGGAAAATGCCTGGCCGCGGATGGTCTGGCCGTCACCCTGCAAAACGGGCTGGGCAACCGCGAGGCGCTGGCCGCGCGGCTGGGCGAGGAGCGGGTGGCGCTGGGCGTCACCACCACCGGCGCGACCCTGCTCGGCCCTGGCCGGGTGCGCCCCGGCGGCGCGGGGGTGATCTCCCTCGAAGACCATCCCCGCCTGGGCACACTCCCCGACATCTTGCGCCGGGCCGGCTTCGAGGTCGAAATCACGGCCAACGCGGACAGCCTGGTGTGGGGCAAACTGGTGATCAACGCGGCCATCAACCCGCTCACCGCGCTGTTGCGCGTTCCCAACGGCGAACTGCTCGAGCGGCCTGCCGCTCGCACGCTCATGGCCGCGCTGGCCGAAGAAGCCGCCAACGTGGCCGCCGCGCAAGGCATCTTGCTCGACTTCCCCGATCCGGTCGCGGCCGCGGAACAGGTCGCCCGGCGCACCGCCTCCAACCACTCATCCATGTTCCAGGACGTGCTGCGCGGCGCGCCCACCGAAATCGACGCCATCTGCGGCGCCATCGTCCGGGCCGGTAAAGCCACCGGCATCCCCACCCCGGTCAACCGGGTTCTATGGCAGCTCGTCAGGGCAATGGCAGGTTGAAGGTTGCAGAGCGTAAGCAGTTGGTCTTACTGGTCTTATTGGTCTTACTGGTCTTATTCGTCTTATTGGTCTCATTAGTCTCATTAGTCTCATTGGTCTTAGAGCATCGCACTCCCTATCCCTATCCCCACTCCCTATCCCTATCCCTATCCCCACTCCCTATCCCAATACCCAACCCCCACTCGAAC
>JALUWE010000474.1 GCA_027019845.1 Anaerolineales bacterium
GCGCGGCATCGCCAACGTGTGGCAAAACGACCGCCAGCGCGCCCTGCGCTCCGGCCAGCAGCTGCGCCAACACCTGCAACGCGAATTCGCCTCCCTCGAAGCTGCCGCCCCCCTCAGCGAAGAGAGTCTGCAAAAAGCCCTGCTGGGGCTGGCACAATCCTACGACTGGCGCAACGGCGGCTGGGGGCGCGCGCCCAAATTCCCCCAGCCCATGAGCATCCAATTCCTGCTCCAGCGCGCCGCCCGCGGGGACAACTACGCTCTCGAAATGGCTGCCCACGCGCTGGACGCCATGGCCCGAGGCGGCATGTACGACGTGGTCGGCGGCGGCTTCGCCCGCTACAGCGTGGACGACCGCTGGCTGGTGCCTCACTTCGAGAAAATGCTCTACGACAACGCCCAACTGGCCCGCACCTACCTGCACGCCTACTTGCTGACCGGCAAACCGCACTACCGCCGCGTGGTGGACGAGACCCTGGCGTTCGTCCGCCGCGAAATGACCCACCCCGACGGCGGCTTCTACTCCAGCCTGGACGCGGACTCGGAAGGCGAAGAGGGTAAATTCTACCTCTGGACGCCCCAGGAAATCCAGCAGGCACTTGGCGAACAGGCGGACCTCGTATTAGCAGCCTACGACATCACTGAAACGGGCAATTTCGAGGGCCGCAACGTGCTGCAACGCGCCCTGAGCGACGAGCAACTGGCCGAACGCTTTGGCCTCGCCCCCGCGCAGGTGCCCGAACGCCTGCAAGCCGCCCATGCCCGCCTGCTGGCAGCCCGCAACCGCCGCGTCCGGCCCGGCACCGACGATAAGGTGCTGGTCTCCTGGAACGCGCTGATGCTGATGGCCTTTGCCGAAGCCGCCCGCTACCTGCAAGACAGCCGTTATCTGGAAGTGGCTATGCGCAACGCCGCCTTCCTGCTCGACAACCTCTACCTCCACAACCGCCTGTTCCGCTCCTGGCGCAACGGCCAGGCGCGCCACAACGCCTTCCTCGAAGATTACGCCGCCCTCTGCCTCGCCCTGCTCGCCCTCTACCAGAGCGACCCCAACCCGCGCTGGTTCGCCGCCGCCCAAAACCTGGCCGACGAGATGATCGCCCATTTCGCCGACCCCGCAGGCGGCTTCTTCGACACCCGCGACGACCACGAAACCCTGCTCGTGCGGCCCAAAGACCTGCAAGACAACGCCACCCCCTCCGGCAACTCGCTGGCCGCGGCCGCGTTGCTGCAACTGGCCGCCCTCACCGGCCACGGCCACTACCGCGCCCGCGCCGAAACCGCGCTCGCAGCAGCCCAGCCCCTGCTGGGACGCTTCCCCACCGCCTTCGGCAACTGGCTGTGCGCCCTGGACTTTGCCCTCGGCCCGGTCCACGAGATCGCCATCCTCGGCCCGGACACCCCGGCCCGCGGCCAACTGGTCGCCACCCTCTGGCAGACCTACCGGCCCCGCGCGGTGGTCGCGGTCTCCGATCACCCCCCACCACCGGGCGCGCCCCCCCTGCTCGCCAACCGCCCCCTGCTGGACGGCCAGCCCACCGCCTACGTCTGCCAGGGGTTCGTCTGCCGCCAACCGGTCAACACCGCCGAGGCGTTGGAAAGAGAGCTCGAATGAAATGCCCCAAAAGATTCTGATCGTTGACGACGACCGTAAAACCGTGAGCCTGGTGCGTTTGTACCTGGAAAACGACGGCTACCAGGTGCTCTGCGCGCATGACGGTCGTCAAGCGCTGGCCGAAGCCCGAAAAAACAAGCCCGACTTAATCTTGCTCGACCTGATGCTGCCCCGAGTCGATGGCATCGACATTTGCCGTCTTCTGCGGGCCGAGTCGGAAGTGCCGATCATTATGCTCACCGCCCGCACCACCGAAGAAGACAAATTGCTCGGTCTCGAAACCGGGGCCGACGACTACATCACCAAACCTTTTAGCCCCCGAGAGGTGCTTGCACGGGTGAAGGCTGTGTTGCGAAGAAGCGGAGTTCAAGAGCGAAATGGGCCATCCCAGCTTGTCTTCGGCGATTTGGTGATCGACTTTCTTCGCCACGAAGTGCGCGTGCGGGGCACCCCGATCTACCTGACTCCCAAAGAGTTCAAACTGTTGGCAATTATGGCCAAGCAGCCTGGGCGAGCTTTCTCGCGCTCAGAGCTGGTAACGCTGGCTTTTGGCACGGATTATAAGGGGGTGGAACGCACGGTAGACGTGCACATCATGAATTTGCGCCGAAAAATAGAACAAGCCGATCAGCAAAAAATGTACATTAAAACCGTGTACGGCGTAGGATACAAATTCTGCGAGGAAGGATATGTTTCATAGCATCCGCTTACGCATGTTGCTCGCCCTCAGCGGCACAGTGATCCTGACCATGGCGATTTTGGGGTACTTTGCCAGCCGTGCAACCACCAGTAATATCGAACGCTACCTGGAACAAGATTTTTTGTCCTACGAACGGCTTGTCAACCCGTTCATCATCCTCAAACTGGAAAACTATCTTAAATTCAACCGTCTGGACTGCGATCTTTCGCTGGAAAAATGGCTGGAATGTCAAAGCGAACCCGTGATCTACAAGTCCGAAAATCTGACCAAACTTCAGGCATTTGTCGAACAACTGGCGGAAATTTCCGGCACCCGCATCATTGTGGCCGACAGTCTATCGCGCGTGATCGCAAACTCCACCTGGGGCACCGATGAAAGGGTGAATACAGAGGATCTGGGGAACGTTTCTGGCGTCTTCGTGATCGAAGGGCAGCCGTTTTTGGTGTATATCGACCTGGCCGAAGAATCGGGCATTGGCGCCAGCCAGCGCGCCTTCATCAACGCTATTAACCGGTCTCTTTTGTTTGCCGTGGGTTCCGCCGGAATTGCCGCGATTTTCCTGACCATCATGCTCTCCCGCCGAATTTTGCAGCCCATCGAGGCGCTCACTGTGGCTGCCCGCCGGTTAGGGCAAGGCGACCTGAGCCAACGCGTAAACATCCACTCCGGGGACGAAATCGGCGAATTGGCAATGGCTTTCAACGCTATGGCGGATGGCCTTTCCCGCCTGGAACGCCTGCGGCGCAATATGGTCTCGGACGTGGCCCATGAATTGCGCACCCCACTCTCGAACGTGCGCGGCTATCTCGAAGCCATTCAAGACGGGCTGGCAGACCCCAACCCCGAGGTGATCGACTCGCTACACGAAGAGGTGATGTTGCTCAGCCGTCTGGTGGACGATTTGCAGGAGTTAGCCCTGGCAGAAGCGGGTCAATTGAAGCTCAAGCCCGTTCCCATTCAACTCGAAGAAATCGTCGCCAAAGCCCTGGCGGCCTTACAGCCCAAAATCAATGAAAAAGACATCCGCATTCACACCGATCTACCCGACGATTTGCCCCTGCTGCGGGTTGACCCCGAGCGCATCGGCCAGGTTTTACGCAACCTGCTGACCAATGCCGTCACCTATACCCCTCCGGGAGGCGAGATCACCATTCGGGCTACGGTCACGGAGGCGGGGGTAGAGGTGAACGTGCATGACACCGGTATCGGGATCGCGCCCGAACACCTGTCTTACATCTTCGAGCGCTTCTACCGGGTGGACGAATCTCGAACACGTTCCACCGGGGGGGCGGGGCTTGGCCTGGCAATCGTAAAACAGTTGGTGCAGGCGCACGGGGGAGAAATCGCAATCGACAGCATCGTTGGTTCGGGCACCACCATTACCTTCACACTTCCAACGGCCTCCGCGGCGTGAATTCGGGGGCGCGCGGGGCTGCCTCCAACGTAACCCGCAGCCCGTAGCGGGGTTTGAGGGTGATCTCCGGCTCCAGTTCCACCGGGAAGCCCGGCAGCACACAGACGCGGTATTTTTGCGCGATAGTGGAGAGGATCAGTTGCATCTCCATCAGCGCCAGGTCGTTGCCCACACACAAGCGCGGCCCGCCGCCAAACGGCGAATAGGCGAACCGCGGCCGCGACGCCACCCGCTCCGGCAGGAAGCGGTCGGGATCGAACCGCTCAGGGTCGCGCCAGTATTCCGGGTGGCGGTGCATCCCAAAATGGTTGATCACAATGAACGACCCGCGCGGGATGTGATACCCGCCCAATTCATCGTCCTCCAGCGCCCGCCTGCCCATCACCCAGGCGGGCGGGTACAGGCGTAATGCCTCGCGGGCTACCCTGCGGGCGAATCCCAGGTTGGGCAAATCCGCAAACGTGGGCAATCGCCCCGCCAATACCCCGGCCAACTCGCGGGCAAGCCGATCAAAATGCCCCGGATTTTGGGATAGCAGATACCAGCTCCAGGTCAGGGCTTTCTCCGTGGTCTCGAAACCTGCAAAAACGAGGGTGAGCAATTCATCGCGCAGCTGTTCCAGGCTCATGCCCTCGCCGGTTTTCCGGTCGCGGGCGTGTAAAAGCGCGTTGAGCATATCGTCGGAATCGGTTGGATTTTCGACCCGCTCCCGGATGACCGACCACACCGTGCGGATCAAAATCTGCTTCTGCTGCCGGAAAAGCCTGCGTTGCGGGGAGGGGATCAGGCCGCCGGTCAGAAAAATGAAACGGCTACCTTTGGAAAAACTCCGCCGGGCACGATCCACCACATCCCCGATAATGTCATCCCCGAACAGAATGCGGCCATTGATCTTCCGAGTCAACTCGATCATCTCTTCCGCCAGGTCGAAAGGCTCCCCCCGGCGATAATAGCCCTCCCACCGCTCTAACAGGGCTTCCGTCTCTTCCGTCACCACGGACACCAGCGGCACCAGGCGTTGGTGGCGAAACACCGGTTGAATCAAACGCCGTTGGCGTACCCAAAGCTCTCCCTCACTGGTCAACAGCCCGTTCCCCAACACATCCTTAAACAGGTGATTGTGGTACAGACTCATCTTCACGTAATTTCGATGGTTGTCCTGAAGCACCTGTTTGATATAATCCGGTCTGGTGATCATGTGTACGACCAACCTGTTGCCCACATCCAGCCGGATGATGTCACCATACTTCTCACGTGCCGCCACCAATGCCAGCGGCGGCTGCCGCCACAGCGTGGGCAGCAGACGAATTAAATCCAAAATTTTTGGCGCCGGAGCACGTTTCCCGGTTGAACCTTGCATCAACAAACCTCCGTTTTGGCCTGGCTTCTGATTCTACCGTCCACACCCCCTACCGGTAAATAGATCGCTTTCCAACAGGCGGACGCATTATAAAGCCGGTGCGAGCATATGTGAATAGGGATTGGTTGGCCGGTTCTTGACTCGTTGAACACCGAACACTGCACAAATGACAGTACTTACGCAGTTGAGACCTCACAGGTCTACTACCACACGATGCAGGAAGATTTTACCCAAAATAGATTGCATCCGGGCATCTCCATGCGCTTTGAGACCTGTGAGGTCTGGGTGCGACTTCTCAAAGTGCGTAAGTCCTAACAAATGAGAAAAATCTGGCACATCCTTGAGCAAATCACCGACCCCGAAATCCCGGTCGTCACCCTGGTAGAGATGGGGATCATCCGCGACGTCCGGCAGGACGAAAGCGGAAAGGTGACTGTCACCATCACCCCCACCTTCTCGGGCTGTCCCGCGCTGGAAGTGATGAAAAACGACATCCGCGACCGCCTGCGGGAGGCAGGGGTCGAAGAGGTAGAAGTACACGTCACCCTCTCGCCGCCCTGGAGCACGGACTGGATCACCGAAGAGGGCCGGCGCAAACTCAAAGCATTCGGCCTTGCCCCCCCGCCCAAACACGGCGGCGACTTCGCCATCCTGTTACTCGACCCGGTCGCCTGCCCGTACTGCGACTCCGAAAACACCAGCCTGCGCAACAACTGGGGAGCCACCCCCTGCCGGATGATCTTTTACTGCAACAACTGCCAGCAACCCTTCGAGCAGTTCAAACCCCTTTGAATGGAAATTCCCCAAGCCCTGGTCTCCGCACTGAAAAACGCGCGCCGCGTGGCCGTGCTGACCGGCGCGGGCATTTCCGCCGAAAGCGGCATCCCCACCTTCCGGGAGGCGCAAACCGGCCTGTGGGCGCGCTACGACCCCGCAGAACTCGCCACCCCCCAGGCATTCCGCCGCAACCCCCGACTGGTCTGGGAGTGGTACCAGTGGCGGCGGGAACTGATCGCCCAGGCCGAACCCAACCCGGGACATCTCGCGCTGGCCCGTATGGAACAACACATCCCCGACTTTACACTGATCACCCAAAATGTGGACGGGCTGCACCGCCGCGCCGGCAGCCAAAACATCATCGAACTGCACGGCAACATCACGCGCACCAAATGCTCGCAAGAGCACATTCTCATCGACACCTGGGAAGAAACGGGCGAAGTCCCGCCGCGCTGCCCGCGCTGCCGAGCGTTCTTGCGGCCCGATGTGGTCTGGTTCCACGAAAGTCTGCCCGCAGACGCGTTGCAAGAGGCATTCGAGGCCGCGAAAAAAGCGCAGGTTTTCCTCTCGATTGGCACCTCCGCAGTCGTACAGCCCGCGGCATCGCTGCCCCTAACCGCCCGGCAATCTGGCGCGGTAACGGTGGAAATAAACCCCGCGCCCACGCTGATCACAGAAAGCATGTCCTTCGTGCTCACCGGCCCGGCGGGAGCAGTGTTACCGGAATTGTGCCGCCAGGTCTGGGGAGCATAAAACCCCGCAATCAGGAGAACACCGATGGTCAAATCCCTCACCATCCAATTGAGTACCCGCGGCAACGCAGACGTGTTGGACATCACCCCCAACGTGGCCGCGGCAGTCCGGGAATCCGGGCTGGCCAACGGCATCGTGACCGTCTTTTGCCCCTCTTCCACCAGCGCGCTGACCACCATTGAGTACGAATCCGGCTGTATATCAGATTTGCGCCGCCTGTTCGACGAGATCGCCCCTCCCAATCGTGACTATGCGCACAACGCCCGCTGGGGCGACGGCAACGGCCACAGCCACGTGCGCGCCGCCCTGCTCGGCCCCTCCCTCACCATCCCTTTTACCGACGCCAGCCTGACCCTCGGCACCTGGCAGCAAATCATCTTCGTAGACTTCGACAACCGCCCCCGGCAGCGCCGCCTCATCGCGCAGGTGATCGGGGAGTGAGCCAACCCTTCGACAGCCACTTCGCCTTCGGCTCAGTGCATGGCTCAGGGCAAGCACCCATCCTTCGACTACGAGCGAACGGAGTTCGGTACGAACTCTCCCCGCCCTCCGCTCAGCACGCAATCCCCAATCCCTATCCCTATCCCTATCCCTATCCCTATCCCTATCCCCATCCCCATCCTTCGACTACAGGCTCACTCCGTTCGCCCTCCGCTCAGGATGCAATCCCTATCCCCAATCCCTATCTCCAATCCCTATCTCTATCCCCAATCCCTATCTCCAATCCCTATCTCTATCCCCAATACCCATCCTC
>JALUWE010000475.1 GCA_027019845.1 Anaerolineales bacterium
AACACGCCCAGATCGGATTCCGCGGCCTGGGGGTCGCTGTCGATTTCATCGAGCACCAGGTCCAGTCGCTGCACCATTTTGTCCACGCGTTCTTTGTGCGCCGCGGGCACACTGTTTTCGATTTCGCCTAAGGTCTTCGGGGTATTACTCAGTTGTGCGCGTGCGTTGTCTACGTCTCCCAACGCCAGGGCGTATTGCGCAGCATAGGTATCGGCTAACGCCGCAAGAATGCGAATACGCAAATTGGCTGCGGACAACTCCTGCTGGAGCGACTGGTTGGCCTCCTCGAGCGCGCTCAGCTCCTCCACCCGGGCTTCGAGCTGCTCGATGTCCGCCTGGAGGCTGAGAATCTTCTCGTTCGCCTGGTCGAGTTCTGCTCGTGCCTCGCTCAACTGTCGAACTTTCGGTTGGTAGAACAGGAACAATGCGGCCAGCACTCCCAGCGCGAACACAATCGCCACGCCCACAGTCCAGCGGAAAAGACGACGCAAAAACCGGCGAATTTTACTCTCTTCGACGGGCGCGCTTTTGTCGGCAGGGGATGGGGGCGGCTCTGGGGGCGGCCCGGCGGCTGGTTCGGGGGCAATGGGTTCGGCAGCCAGTTTGGTTTCCGAGGCGGGGTCTTTGGTTTCTTCAGGCATGAAATCTATCCTCCACGGTGAGATACCCTTTGTTCATCCAGATTGTAACACCTGCGGGGCGGACACGCCATTGCACAGCCCCCCGACTTAGGGCTTTTCAGAGGGTAGTGGTCACGGAGTAAGTGATGGCGGGGCAGGTTCGTTAACATTCGTCTTTTACTTACAGAGCTTACACAGATCGCAAAAGCGCACCCCCCTCCTGTCATTCTGAGGGAGCGCAGCGACCGAAGAATCTGAGAGCGCAGCAACCGTCGGGGCGACCGGCCGGTCGCCCCGACCCCCAATAACCACGCGCCGTCCCCCGTCTCCCCCACTGTCGCCGAGATTCTTCGCTGTCGCTCAGAATGACACAAGCAACAGCCGGTTGCTCAGCATGACACAGGTAACAACAGGCATGAACTGTGTAACTTCTGTCACTTACTTTACAGCCACTACCTTTCAGAGTTCTTAAGCTCACAGTCAAAGGGGTAGGGGAGGGCAGTGCCCTCCCCTACCCGGCGCCCTCCAACAGCGAGTGCAACGGCTCAACCGCCGGGGTACCCTCCATCCGTCAAAGGTTAGAACGTTGAAAAGCCCTGCCCCCGAGTGCATGACAACAGGTTGTCAGCAATTGGACAGCGCAAAGGCAATGTGGCAGCCCAGGCACATTATTCCGCACCAGAGCGGGTCGCCAGTACGATCATGTAGTTGGACTGCGGAGTGAACGGCGCGCGGTCAAAACCTCCGTATACGGCGCGCGGCCGCAGCCCGCTGGCTTGCAATTCCGCCAGGTAAACGTCTCCGTGATCGAGTATGTGCGTGGTGGAGACAGCGGTGCTGAAAACGCTGCCATCGGGGTGAAGGTGATCGTACCGCCAGAAAAATGTGATACTGCCGGGTTCGCGCAGCCAACTGGTAAACACCTGAACAGGGTGGCCGGTGGCGGGGTGCGGAAATTCGTCTTCGAATTCGAGCGGGCCTTGCCGCGGGAGTCCGGCGAGCAAGTCAGGGTTGGGGATGCTAAAGGCGAACACACCATCCGGCGCTAGATGGCGCAGCACAGCCCGCAAAATCACCAGCCGGGAGAGAGATGAAAATGTGCTGTAGGTGTTGCAGGGGAGAATGATGAGCGCAAAACGGGCTGCCAGGTCGAAATCGGTCATGTCGGCTTCCACCACCCGCAGGGCGGGATACTGCTGAGGGGGGAACGTGGCGGTCAGAAAGGCCAGCATATCCGGATCGTTGTCCAGGCCGGTGACGGGGTAGCCCAACCCGGCCAGGGCCGCGGCAACCCGTCCGGTGCCGCATCCCAGTTCCAGGATGGGGCCGCCGGATTCGCGGGCCAGGGCCTCCCAAAAGGGTACATCCGCGGCGCGCAAACGGTGGTGAGCGTGGTAGAGTTGCGGATATTCACTCATCTTGACGAATGTAAGCACCTGGCATTATACTGGCATTTCCCCTCGGGGTGTGGCGCAGATGGTAGCGCGCCGCGTTTGGGACGCGGAGGTCCGCGGTTCGAGCCCGCGCACCCCGACTGAAAATCTGGCGCGACCCTTGCGGGCATGACGACCTGTGATGGGTCGTGCTTCTTCATAAATATGCGGATTACGGAGTATGGTGGATGTTCGGCAAGAAAAAACCGGATGGCATCGTTGAAGCAGTGCGGTACGGCTCGGATGGCCGCCTGGAATGGGTGCGTATGCACGAACGCCGCGGCCCCACCTATTCCGACCATCGCCTGGTCAAACGTCAGGAATTGATCGACAAACTGAAATCAGGCCAGCGCATTGTGGTGGGAGAGCGCGTGCCATTCCTGGCGAACACGTTCAAAACGGGCGCCCCCCTGCACCTGGTCCAGAAAAACGGCAGCGAGATCGTGGTTGCCGGCGAGGTTCAGGCGGAGCAGGACAGGCTGGAGGGCGTACCGCTCATATGATAGGACTTACGCACTTGAAAAGTCGCACCCAGACCTCACAGGTCTCAAAGCGCATGGAGATGCCCGGATGCAATCGATTTTGGGTAAAATCTTCCTGCATCGTGTGGTAGTAGACCTGTGAGGTCCCAAACAAGATTAGGGCGGGGAGATTGCTCTTTCCTTGAATTTTTAGCGGTTCAGTCAATAGACCGCCATACGGTTTGCACAGCTTTTGTACGTTCTCCCAGGATTCGGGCTGGATTTTTTTTGAATTCGCGGTAAAATGTAAAGACAGGATGTGGTTGGAATTACCAACTTCCTGTGGAGAATTTTCATCATGCGAGTAGATAAAAACATTCGGAGAGGATGTTATCTCGAAGGCACGCGCGGGACGCGTGTCTTTTTTATTTCAACCCCAACAAAGGAGAGCAAAGATGGATTCCGGTATGATTGGAAAAATTCAAAAAGCAAAAATGTATGCTGAACAGCCAGAACGAATTCGCTTCGAGTCGTTTTTAGTTACCTTTGAGGGGACGAACAACAACCATCAGGTGATGCTCAAGAACGAGAACTGGAATTGTACGTGTGATTTTTTCAAGACGCGAGGGGTTTGCAGCCACACGATGGCGCTCGAAAAAATATTTGGGAAAATGCTGCCTGAACACCTCCTTTCTTGAGCTGGCGCGCTAGAAAATGTTACGGGAGTGGCTGTTCGGCCACTCCCGTTTCGTTTACCAACACTGACCTCAACCGGCTACGGAAGCTCTCCTTTGGCGATGATGAAGTATTCCGCGCTGTTGATGTCAAAATCTTCGGGAACATTGATGAAAACCGAATACTCCCGGCTGTCGCCATCCGCCATTTCCTCGAAGACGAAATCGCTTCCAACGCCGACCACCTGACCGGTAGATGTGTCCCGCAGGTAGATGACAATCGCTGCGCCCTCCACCGTGCTGCCAGAATTGTTGACGATCTCACCGGTAAATTCCACCCATAGATCGAACTCGTTGGTGTCGTTGGTAGTGGTCAAATCCACGTATTGGATGCCCGTTTCCCAGGTCCAATAGCCGTCCACTTGGATGGTGTAAGAGTCGGCCATGTCGAGCAGGGCCGGGGAGTAATTCAACGGGCCCCAGAAATCGAAATCATAGGGTATGGTCTCACCGGGGGCCAGGGAGAAAGGGGCGTCATAAAAAGAGGCATCCAGCACGTTGCCTTCTGCATCGTAAACAGCGGCCACCAGACGCACGCTAAGCGAGACATCTCCGTTGTTGGTCGCTTCGCCAACCAGATGAAGGCTCTCGAAAGCATCCAGGTAGTTTACCGCCTCAGATATGGAGATGTTGAAAACATCTACCGGCTCGCTGTATTCTGCGTCCAGATAGAGGGCGTAATCCGCGATGGAATCCGTACCGCTTTGGGGGCCGGTAATGGAAATCCGGAAAGGCCCGGATTCTCCGGGGTCAAGATAGCCAATAGCAGTAGTGTAGGATTCTGCGGTAACGATCTCACCGGCCGCGTCGAAGATGGCCGCGGCCAAGCCATTGATGACAACGGGTTGATCGTTATTGTTGAACAACTCGCCTGTAATGTGAATGTCGCCGTAGTCGTCGATGGTCATGATCACATTGTCCACGTCTACCGCGGCGCGCGCTAGTTCTGTAACGCGGTTGTTGACAACCGTAACTTCGAAATTATCCGCGCTGGGCAGGTCTTCGAAGATTCTGAGCGAAAAGGGGCTGGTCTCGCCGGGAGCCAGCGCGAATAGATTGAGATATGCGGTATCGATGAACAGCGAATTGCCGTCTGCATCGAAAATTTCCACCTCCAGCGCTACATCGTCGATGTCTTGATCCGTACGGTTTGTCACCAATCCCACGATAGTCAGGATGTCCATGTTATCTATAAACCCATTGACCATGTCAATGGTGATGGCGTTTTGTTGAACTGTGTTGTCCTGCGTGGGTTCGGGAGGCGGCTGGGTAGGTTCGGGAGGCGGCTGGGTAGGTTCGGGAGGCGGTTGTGTGGGTTCGGCGGGCGGTTGTGTGGGTTCGGCCAGGGCCGGGGTGGGTGAAGGAGGCACAGGCACGGCTGTCGGCTCGCCGCCACTCAACAGACCACATGCAAAAACCCCTATCGCGGCGATCAGCACGAATGAAAACAACTTTAACTTGCGTTTGGACATCGAAATTACTCCTCGAAAAAAATTTTAAAAAACAAAGCGGAGAGGGTGGGATTCGAACCCACGGTGGCCTGAAAGACCACAACGGTTTTCGAGACCGTCCCGTTAAACCACTCCGGCACCTCTCCTGTGAATCGGCGGCATTATAGCATGAACCGCGGGAGACATGAAGGGAAATCATGGGCATTGGGGGAACCCGCCACCCCTGCCCGCGGGGTTCTCCCCTACCGCCCCCCAAGCATTTTATGAATGTGCAGCGTGAGTTGCAAGGCAAGCCGGGTGTGCGGATTCGACAGATCGAGGCCGGTGATCTCCTGAATCCGCTCCAGGCGGTAAATGAGCGTGTTACGGTGAATGTACAGGGCGCGGGCGGTCCTCTTCAGGTTGCCGTTGAATTCAAAATAGGCATCCAGCGTGCGGATCAGCTCCTCGCTGTTTTCATAGGCCAGCAAAGAACCGAGAATCTCCTCCTCGAAAGCCTTCAACTCAGGATTGCCCTCGATTTGCAACAGCAACCGGTAGACCGACAAATCGGGAAAAAAGAGCGGTTTGCTCTCCGAAAGGCGCAAGGCCATTTTCAAGGCCTGCCCGGCCTGGCGGAAAGAAGTCAACCAGTGTTCGAGCGCCTCGGCTGGCGTCCCGATGCCACATTGGGGGCTTGAGTCCGGAGAGGTCAGCCTGGCCCGGTCGATCACGCTGCGCCCCAGCGAGATCGCCTTTTCAGGCCGCACCTCCCCTTTGGGGACCTGGCAAAAACACACCACCTCGTTCTCCAGCACGCTGACGATCACCGTCTGCTCTTGTCGTGTTACCTCCGCGTTGAGCACAGTCTCCAGACGGCGCAACGAAGGGGGCGAATCCGAACCCCAGCCAAAACGCAGGCACACATGCGCCTGCTCCAGGCTCAAGCCCAGGCGGTCGATCCACAAACGAGCATCGTGCGCGGCCAGCTCGCCCCGCAACAACGCGGTCAGCAGGTCGCCCTTCAAACGTTTTTCGGTTTCCCGCACCGCTTTGGAGCGCGACATCTCGACCGCGCACACCGCCACGCCCTCCTCCACCACCAGGCGCGCAAACTCGTCCAATTCCCCCTGGCGGCCAATCAACGACAGGTAGCCACGCGCAATCCCGCCCACGTTGATCGACCCCACCAGCCGGGCCATGCCATTACTCAAAACCTGGTGGCGCAGATCGCTTTGGCGGCCTGCGATCTTCCGGTCGCGCAACACCTCCGGCAGGCTGTCGCGCCCGCCGATCTCGGCCAGCAGAGCCTCCCAAACATGCTCCAATGGCCGCGGGCACCAGCAGGCGAGCACATCCATGCGCTTATCCTGCACCACCACCCCACGGGCCGAAACCTCCCCCATCGCCGCGGCCAGCCCCTCCAACCCGGCCCCTTCCGCCGAAAGCTGCGTCAGCCGGGCATGGAGGCGGTTACCCTGCTCCATCAGGTAGGCGCGGCGGTTGATCAAGTTGGTCAACAAATTACGGTGCAGGGTGTGCAAATCGTCCCGCTCGGGCAGGCCAACCACCGGAATCTCCGCGTCCCGAAAACGGGCCGGGTAACGCACCGCTCCCACCGCAATGACGGCCACAACCCCTTTCTCTTTGGCCGCGGCCACCCCCAGCGGGGTTAGATCGGACGCGGGCAGGATGTAAACCGGGCGGCCTCCCCCCGCTTCGGGCACGGCAGTTACCCAATCCACCAGGATATTGGCGGCTTCCGCCGGGCCGCCCGAAAGCCAGACCACCTCCTCGGGAATGGTCAACTTAAGCAGTGTTTCTAGCGTTAATCCAAACATCAGACGAGAATCCTATCACAAATTGTGCTAGAATTGCGGAGGATTTGTTTTGCTTGTCTTATTCGTCTTACTGGTCTGACTGGTCTTACTCGTCTTACTGGTCTGGTTTGTTCGGGTTGTCTGTCTCATCTCATACACCGGGTTCGTCGTTTAGCCTCTATCTCCCATCCCTGTCCTTCGACTACGAGCGAACGGAATTCATCCGAACTCTGTCCGCCCTCCGCTCAGGATGCAATACCCAATATCCAATACCCTATCCCCGCTCCCTATCCCCACTCCCCATCCCTATCCCCACTCCCTATCCCTATCCTCACCATGAACACCATACTCGCACTTCACAACCTCAATCGCTGGATCGTCCTGCTGCTGCTCCTCATCACCCTGGTGCGCGCCTACCTGGGCTGGCGCCAAAATCGTGACTGGACATCCCAAGACGACCGGCTGCGTCTGTTCACCACCATCGCACTGGATGTTCAGCTTCTGTTCGGGCTGCTCTTGTACTTTACCAGCCCCATCACGTCACAGGCCTTCGAAGACTTCGGCGCAGCTATGCGCGACGACACAGCCCGCCTGTTCGTGCTCGAACACCCCTTCTACAGCCTGCTGGCCATTGCCGCAGCACACATGGGCAGCAGCAGAGTCAAAAAAGCCCAACAAGCCCTATCGAAATACCGTACACAGGCCATCGTCTTCACCATCGTGCTGATCCTGCTCATTCTGGCTATCCCCTGGCAAAGATCGCTCATCCCACACCTGTAACATGCTCCGGCACTACCTCCACCCCGAGCTGGGGTACCTGCGTCTCTCCGGCCCCGACCGGGTAGACTTTCTGCAACGCCAGACCACCAACGA
>JALUWE010000476.1 GCA_027019845.1 Anaerolineales bacterium
ACGCTGACATTGAAATTAAAACGGGACTGGGGTTATGGAGGCCTCGACGGGCAAATACAAGGCACGTTTTCGCTGCACGCCACGGGCCCAGAGAACCTCGTCGAGGTCAGATTTTTACTGGATGGCAGCGTGGTCAACGTGGACACCACACCCCCATTTCGCTACCAGTTCCGCACCGATCAATTCCCCCCAGGGCCGCATACGCTCTCGGCGGTCGGCGTGCTGTCCGATGGCACGCAGATCGCGGGGCCTGAATACCGGCGCGTGTTTCTCACCAACCAGGAAGCTCGCCAGAAAATCGTATGGATCATCGTGCTGATGTTATCGGTGATAGGAGGGGTGACCTTGCTTAGCATGCTAAGCTCGCTGGCGTTGGAGCGCAAGCGGCCACGCCGTCCCGGGCAATATGGGATCGCAGGCGGGGCAGTCTGCCCACACTGCGGCCTGCCTTTCGCCCGAAATGTGCTGGCGCCCAATCTGGTAACGGGGAAGCTGGCGCGCTGCCCGCATTGCAGGAAATGGACAATCGCCCCCCGGGCCTCGAAAAGCGCGCTGGAAGCAGCAGAAGCGCGCCTGGCTCAGGAAGCCACCCTCGCAAAGATTGCGCCTCTGACGGAAGAGGAGAAGTTGAAGCGGCTGTTGGATGAATCCCGGTTTGACAATTGATAGGACTTACGCACTTGAAAAGTCGCACCCAGACCTCACAGGTCTCCAAGCGCATGGAGACGCCCGGATGCAATCTATTTTGGGTAAAATCTTCCTGCATCGTGTGGTAGTAGACCTGTGAGGTCTCAAGCGTAAGTACTGCAATTGAGTCTCTTGTCATTGCTGCGGTAACTGCTCAGCCGGTAAGTTACAGGAGTTACGCAGTTCATTACCTGGTGTCATCGCGAGGAGGGCGCTTCGACAAGCTCAGTGTAAACTCCGCCCGACGAAGCGATCTCCCCTCTGCCATAGGGGAGATCGCTTCACCGCCTGAGGGCGGTTCGCAATGACACCCCAACGTTGCTTCATCGTCTGACCACGGTTTGCAGCAGCGCTTGCTCGAGGAGCGGCACAAACCCCGCCGGTGAATACAATTCACTGCCTGCGCATACCAAACCCGTTGAAACGGGTTTCCCCACCCATCCAGCCGATGGTTTCCAACCACCGGCGGCAGGGGGAAGCAATCTCCTCCACCCGTAGCAGGGGATGGCTTCCCTTCGCTCCCTCAATGCCCTTCGGTAGACGCTTCGCCTGCGGCTCAGTACATGGCTCAGAGCAGACCCTTTGACGTTGCTCAGGGCTAACGCTATCCAGCTCGATCAAACAAATTATGTAATTTATTTTGCATTATAAGAAATATCGCATCATATCTTGTATAACACTCGCGGAACAAAAGACGAAAATGCGGTCACAGAACGTCTCTATAGACAAACCGCCCTTCTCACGCTAGACTGTATCCTATGAGTTTCCAGACCGGGTTCTCCAAAAAAGAGATGAGTTCGTCTGGCCTCCAACGAATGGTGAGCCAACTGGCGCGCTTGTGTGAAATCAGCGTGACATTGAATTCCACATTGGAGCTCAAGCCCCTGTTGCAATTCATTATCGCCACAGCCACCGAAGTGTTGGATTGCGAGGCGGCTTCCATCATGCTCTATGACGAGCAGCGTGGAGAACTCTTGTTTACCGCCAGCACTACAGAGCCGGAAAAAATCGCCCAAATCCCCGTTCCCCTGGAAGGCAGCATCGCCGGCACGATCTTTCGAGAAAACCGCATCCTGATCATCAACGAGGTGGAAAAAGACCCCCGTCACTTCTCGCAGGTCGGCGAAGAAATCAACTTTCAACCTCGCTCTCTCGTTGGCGTTCCCATGCTGATTCAAGATAACGTCACCGGCGTTATCGAGGCCCTCAACAAAAAAGAGGGTCAGTTTACCCAGGAAGATGCTTACCTGTTGTCCATTATCGCCGCCCAGGCCGCGGTGGCCATCAACAACGCCAGGCTGCACGAGGCCCTCCAACATGCGTATCAAGAACTCAGCCGGGTGGATAAAATCAAAAGCGATTTCATGGCAATCGCCTCTCACGAATTACGCACCCCTCTGAGTGTGATATTGGGTTACGCAACTTTTTTGAAAGAGGATACCAGTGGAAAGGCCTCCGAACATGCCAAAATGGTCTTGAATTCCGCCCTGAAACTACATTCCCTTGTGGAAGAAATGACCAACATGAATCTCTTGCGCCTGGGGAGCCTGGATGTGAAAACAAGCCGGACCTCGATACAGAAAATAGTTCGTGCCGCCTACGAGAAAACTGTTTCCACTGCTCAAGCAAAAGGTCAGCAGATCACCCTCGACATCCCCGTAGACCCCATCCCCATCAGCGCAGATACTCCCAAACTGGAACTGGTCTTCACCAATCTGCTCAACAATGCCATCCGTTTTACACCCGCCGGTGGCTCAATCGCTGTTCAGGTGCGCGCCAAAAACCGCGAAGTTTGGGTCAGAATCACAGACGACGGTATAGGTATTCCTGCTAACGAGCTTGAGAAGATATTCCAGGAGTTCTACCAGGTGGAAGACCATATGACCCGGCGTGTTGGTGGAATGGGGTTAGGGCTGGCAATCGCGAAAGGGGTGGTGGAACTGCACGGTGGCAGGATTTGGGCGGAAAGCGACGGGCCGGGCAAGGGCGCCACCTTTACAGTTGTCCTCCCGATCTCGCAAGATTGATTACCCCACCCCTCTCTCGTTACCCCACTGTTCAATCGTTTCTTCGGCCATGTCCAAATACACATCCAGGCCGGAAATTCGCCGCTTGAATTCATCCCCCATAAGCCCGAGGCGGGTGAAAGCCCGCTGCCAGTTCTGGAAATCTTCCTGGCCCTCTGGCAGACGCTCGGCAGCCCGCAGCCAGGTGGACAGCAGCGGCCACAGCGCATTCAGGGGGGCCGGGGATTCCAGAAAAGCGTCGATGGCTTTGCGGTAATAGGGCAGCTTGTGAGGGTGCAGATCGATAGGGGCATCGATACGCACGGCCTGATAGGCCTTTTCCCAGAGGGGAATCCATGCGCGAATTTCTTCGCCGCTCACTGTGGCCGCACCCATTAATCCCAGCAGCCCGGCATACAAGCCGGGTTTTCCAATCGTGTTTGTACGGGCCGAAAATTCGAGCAAAAATCGCCGGCCCGAGAGCGGAAAACCGTTCAGACATGCCACCGCGTTGGCCGCGTTGCAAAGGGCATCCAGATATGTCTTCACCTCTTCCCGTCCGGGTTGGGAATCGTAAAACTGAAAAGAGAACCACGTCTCGCGCGCCAGGTGTATCAGCCCCCGAGCGCGCTTGATCACATAATCAGGCCGGAAAAAGTGGGCGCGCACACTGGCCTGGGCAAAATCCAGAAAGTGACGCGGGTCATGTAAAATCTGGCAGCCATAGAGCGCCGAACCCAGCCGGGGGTGCTCACGCAGGCTGCGGGGGTGGCGGTAGCGGCCGCGTTCGTGGTGGTAAATGTCCAGATGCACCGCTTCAGTCAACCGGACCACCTCCCACGCTAGCGGGGGTTCACCATCGTGTATGAACACCAGATCGATATCGGCAGTTCCCCCGAATACCGGATCGATTTCCCGGACCATCGACCCTGTGAGGTAAGCCGCCAGCAGACCGCGGTTCTCCCGCGCTACTTGTGTAACCTTGTCTTTGGCAATTTTGAGTAACGTTTGGCGTGTAATGCGCATGTATCTCAGTCATTCCCGACGTCGCCGCCCAACTCCGAGAGCGGCAGTTCCTGCTGAAAGGGGGGCAATTTGAGGGCTTGTCGAATGCGATTTTCAATCAGGCTGAGGTTGTCGGGGTTGCGCACAAAATCCAACCCGTTGGTGTCGATAGTCAGCACCCGCGAACGGTTGGGGCGTGAGAAGTAGGTCTCGTAGGCGCGGTTCAGTTGATCGATGTATTCCCACTCCATGTTGCGCTCGTAAGGGCGGTCCCGCCGGGCAATACGGCTCATCAATACGTCTGTGTTCGCCCGGAGATAAACGATCATATCCGGATTGGGGATTTTTTCGGCCAGGGCCTCGTGAATCCGAAAATACATCTCCAACTCGTCCCCAGCCAGGTTGATTTGCGCGAAGATGGCATCTTTGTCGAATGTATAATCCGAGAGCAGGTTTTTCTTCTGGCGCAGCACACCCGGAACTTCCCGCCTTTGCTGGTGGTAGCGGCTCAACAAAAAGAACATCTGCGTTTGAAACGCGTAACGCTCCCGATCCACATAGAATTTGGAAAGGAAGGGGTTCTCTTCGAACACTTCGAGGCAAATTTCCGCCTCGAACGAGCGTTGTAATAACCGGACGAGAGTGGTTTTTCCAACCCCGATAACGCCTTCGACAGCCAGGTACATAACGGTTAGAAGGATACCAGCAATCCAGGCAGGCCGCAACCCCAGAGCAAAAACCTCCCAACCGGCTTGACAACCCGCCTGGCATGGTTACACTATACACAACATTCGTTTCTCGTTTTTTTCGACCAAGGAGGAAACTATGGCCGGCCTCAATCGTGTCCAACTGATTGGCAACCTGGGAAAAGACCCGGAAACGCGCTTCACTCCCAAAGGCAACAAAGTGTGTACCTTCAGCGTGGCTGTAAATCGCCGGTGGAAAACCGGCGAAGGGGAGACCAGAGAGGCCACCGACTGGTTCAACGTTGAGGCCTGGGGGCGGCTGGGTGAGATTTGCCAGCAATATCTCCAAAAAGGCAGCCGCATCTACCTGGAGGGTCGCCTGAAAACAGATCGCTACGAGCAGGACGGCGAGACGCGCTATTACACCAAAGTGATTGCCCGCCAGATGATCATGCTCGACCGCCGAAAAGGGGAAGACGCCTTCCCGGTAGAAGAGGAAGCCGCGGAGGAGGAAGCTTAACGGCTGTTCTCGCTCGCTTTTCGCGGGAGGGGAATGTTCTCCAACTCCTCGATCAAAGCCCCGATAACGTCGAAACCACCCTGCCAGAACGCGGCCTGACGAACATCCACGCCCGCGCGGGACAGAATTTCTCCAGGGGAGGCTGAACCGCCCGCGGATAAAATCTCCAGATAACGGGGGATGAAGGATTGGCCTTCGACCTTGTATTGCTGGTACAGGGACAACACCAGCAACTGCCCGAACGCGTAAGCGTAGACGTAAAACGGCATGCTGTAAATGTGGGGGATGGACAACCACTCCCAGCGGAATTCATCCCCGATGTCGACTGCCTCTCCAAACTGGGTGCGCAGGTTTTCCATATATTGTTCCGCCAGCTCATCCACCGTCGCGCCAGCCTTGATCATCTCGTGCGCCTGGCGCTCGAAAAGCGCAAAGAATGCCTGGCGGATGATGGTCGCATAAGCGTTATCGACCTGCCGGAAAAGCAGATCGTAGCGCACCGTCTGGTCTGTCTCGCGTTCAAGCAAGTAATCGATGACCAACATCTCTCCAAACGTCGAAGCAGTTTCAGCGAGGGGCAGGGAGGAATGAAAGGTGAAGAGGGTATGCTCTTGGGCTAAAAGAGCGTGGATGGCATGGCCTAACTCGTGCGCCAGCGTTGCCACGTCCCGCGCCCGGCCAGCGTAATTGACCAGCACCCACGGGGTGAGGCCGGGCAGTACGCCGTAGCAAAACGCGCCGCTCTGCTTGCCTTTGCGCACCTGGCTGTCGATGTGCCCCTCGTCGAACACCTGCCGGGCCAGCCCGGCTATGCGCGGCTCGAATGCGCCAAAAGCATTCAACACCATCTCCACCGCGTCCGGGTACGCATACCGTTTGTCTGAACGCACCACAGGCGCGTAAATGTCATAACGGCGAAGCTGTTCCAACCCCAGCCATTTTGCTTTCAACGAAAAATATCTTTGAAACAGCGGTGCGTTTTGCTGGCAGACCTCCAAAAGCGTGTCTACAACTTCGTCAGGAATATCGTTGCTCAAGTTCCGTACCGCAATGGGGGAGGGGAACTTACGAATATCGACATGCTCGTTCCACCAGTCTCGCACCAAAACTTGATACATCTGCCCCAACACCGGAGCGTCCTCGGCAAAAACCCGCAGGAGTTCCTGGTAAGCACGACTGCGTATATTCGCGTCCGAGTCATACACATAAGACATCAGCGCGTCACGCGTCAGTTCTTTGACCTCCCCGTTCACTTGTAGCTTGAAGGTGTAGCGGTTGGTGAGCGTCTCGTAGAGCGTCTGTAACGCGTTGGCACCTGTCAGGTTCTTGATGTTGATGATTTTTTCTTCTGGTTCGCTCAGGGTAAACGGCTTGAAGTTGCGCATCGCCTGTAGCCAATAGCGATAATCCCCCGCGCCGGCCATCAACCGTTGAGCGTTCTCATCGTCCAGGCCCTTCCACCAAAGGCTGAAAAACAAAGTCCGGTTTTGCAGCCCGGCCATAAATTGCTGAACGGTTGCCATGAACGCCTGCGCATCCTGGTTTTGCGTGTCTTCCGTGAACCAGAGTTGGGAGAAAGCGTAAATCTTGTAAGCCAGTTTGCTGTATTGCTCCAATTGTTGCACGATTTCCATGAACGTTGCCAGCGATATGTCCTCCCGCAGCGCCTCTCGACGGGCTTCAAAATCAGCCACATACGCTTCCAATTCCTCGAAGGCGGCCTGCATCTCCGGGCTGTCATGGCCCGGAAAGAGCGCGGCCAACGTCCAGGGCATTTGCTGATAAGTTATTGCATCCGTCGTACTGGTCATAACACACTCCTGAAAATAAAATCGAGACAAAATTATACATCAACTGTGAGGGCTTTGAGGCCTCACGGATTTTTCACCCGTTTCAAAAAATCTTGACCGCGTTCCCAACTCTGGTATACTTTTTGTACACCCGCCGAAGTGGTGGAATAGGCAGACACGTGGCACTCAAAATGCCATGCCCTCTGGGCGTGTGGGTTCGACTCCCACCTTCGGCACCACAACCATTTCTGCCCTCCTCTCCAGGAGGGTTTTTTCGATCCGCGCCTCAGCGGATTCCCGCTTGCCAACCCATTGCCGAGGGGGTATGATAGCGGGAGTGGTCAGTATTCAGTGGTCAGTTTTCAGTATTCAGTGTTCAGTGGTCAGTTTTCAGTATTCAGTGTTCAGTGGTCAGTATTCAGTGTTCAGCGCCCTCAGCACCTTCAGCGTCCTCAGCGTTTCAGCGTCTTCAGCGTCCTCAGCACCTTCAGCGTCCTCAGCGTTTCAGCGTCTTCAGCGTCCTCAGCACCTTCAGCGCCCTCAGCGTTTCAGCGTCTTCAGCGTCCTCAGCACCTTCAGCGCCCTCAGCGTTTCAGCGTCTTCAGCGTCCTCAGCACCTTCAGCGTCCTCAGCGTTTCAGCGTCCTCAGCGTTTCAGCGTCTTC
>JALUWE010000477.1 GCA_027019845.1 Anaerolineales bacterium
CCGGCCATCGCAGCCAGTATCACGATCCAATGCACTTTGCGCATGAGATGGACTATAATGGGGGCTGTCAGGGGTGTCAAGGAAGAACATTGTGAACCTGGTTTCAAGCTCACCTCGTGAACAGGAGGCGAAAACATGGAAGATCAAGAACAGTTGCTCGTGGATCCAAATCAAGCCGATGAGGAGGAATTGACGCGCCTTCCGGGCGTGGGGCCTGCGCTGGCCGCCCGGATTGTGGCTGCCCGGCCATTCGCCTCGCCAGAGGAGATGACCCGCGTGCCCGGCATCGGCCCGAAGTTCCTGGATAAAATTCTGCCACATCTGGCATTTCCATCGCCGGAAGACGGAGAAGGCACGGAGGCGGCATTGGAGAGCGCCATCGTGCCCGTCCCGGAACCGGACGGGGAAGCGGTTGCCCCGGCAGAGGTCGAACCCCCGGCAGCGCCGCCGGAGACCGAACCGGGACCTGACGGGGAAGCGGTTGCCCTGACAGAGGTCGAACCCCCGGCAGCGCCGCCGGAGACTGAACCGGAACCCGAACCGGGGACCGCGTCCCCGCCCGGCTCCCCGGCCCCCGCGTCCCAGCCGCGCTACCTGACCGCTGGCCAGGCGGTCTGGATAGCGTTCATCAGCGGGCTGTTCGCCTTCGTGCTGGCAGTTGCGCTCACGCTGGGGCTGTTGGTGAGCCTGAACGGCGGTCTGCGCTATGCCACCGATGCGCGCGCCGCAGCGTTGAGCACCCGCATCGAGGACCTGCAGTCGCAGGCCGCGGCGCTCGACGAGAACATGGCCGCGCTGCGCACCCGCATGGACAACCTGGAGACCCTGAGCGGGCGGGTGACCGTGCTGGAGGATACCAGCGAGCAGCTCGGGGCTGATTTCGAGGCCCTGAGCGCGGAGGTGGAGGCCTTTGGCGCCCAGATGGAGGAATTGTCGGGACAGATCGGCAGTTTGCAGGAAGACAGCCTCAGATACCAGTCGTTCCTGAACGGTCTGTACGATTTTCTGCGCACGTTTGTGGAGGAGGCACCCAATGAGTGAGCAAAATGCTGGCGGTTTCGTGAACCAGGTTGGCCGGGGGTTGGGCGGGTTGTTCAAATTCCTGGTGCGCCTGATCTTCGTGTTGGTGCTGGCTGTGGCGCTTGGCGCGGGCATTTATTTTGGCGTGGTCCGCGGCATTCCCGCGTTGGACCGGCTGTATGTGCAGCCCGTTCGGGAGAACTCGACCAAGATCGCCGCGCTGGAGGCGCGCGCCACCCAGACCGCAGAGCAGTTCAACCTGCAAATTGCTGATTTGCAGGAGCGCATCACCGCGCTGGAAGTGCAAAACGATACAGATAAAGAGACGCTGGCCGCGCTGGAAACCCAACTGGCGGCCATCGAAGAGCTGCAAACCACACAGCAAACGCTCTCCCAGCGGCTGGACGAGCTGGCAGCCGCTCTGGCCACGCTGGAGCAGGCCCTGGCTGACACGCAATCCGATCAGCAGGCTGCCCTGGATGATCTGTCGGATGCGGTAACAGCCAACCAGGCCGCGCTGGCCGCCATCCAGCAGGAACTGGCGCAGGAGGATTTCCCCGCGGAGCAGGTGTATCTCGAATTGCAACTGGTCAAGGCCATGGCTTTGCTGACCCGCAGCCAGGTGTTCATTTTCCAGCAAAACCTGGGGCTGGCGCAGCAGGATGTGACCGCGGCGCGCGAACTGGTGGCAGGGATTTCTGCCCTCCCGCTGGAAAGCGAAGCGGTGGACCTGCCGCAAATCCTGATGCGCCTCGATCTGGCGCTCGGCAATCTGCCCGACCAGCCCGATCAGGCCAGCGCGGACATCCAGGTGGCCTGGGATCTGCTGGTGGCGGGGGTATCCGGCCTGGGCGCCGCGGCCGCGGATGCCGGGCCCCCACCGCCCCCTACCGCCACGCCTTCGCCCTAGCCAGGAGGTTGACCATGTCCGGAATTGTATGTGCCATACGCGGCGGGCCAGACAGCCAGCCGACCATCGCTAAAGCGGTTTCGCTCGCGCAGGAGCGTGATCTGCCGGTGTATTTTCTCTACGTTGTCGATTTGAACTTCCTGGTGCAGACCAGCAGCGCGCGGCTGCACACCATCTCCAAAGAGATGGATCAGATGGGCGAGTTCATCTTGCTGACCGCGCAGGCCAAAGCCGAAGCGCGGGGCGTGACCGCGCACGGGGTGGTGCGCCACGGCCAGGTGCGCGATCAGATCGTCGCGCTGTGCCGGGAGGTGGAGGCCGGGTACGTGGTGTTGGGCCGCCCGAAGGGGCAGAACCAGGAGCGCAATGTGTTCACCCACGATCACCTGGATGCCTTCGCCCAGTCCATCAGCCGGGAGACCGGCGCGCAGGTGGTGTTCGCAGGGGGGGCGGAATGATCGGGAAACGACTCTCCTTGTGGGTCCTCGGGTTGATTGTGCTGGCCGCGGGGGTGATCGGGGTGTCCCGTCCGCGTCCGGCTGCCGCGCAGGGCGAGGCGCCCACGCGGGTGATCGTCGGCCGGGTGCTGGACCGGCAGAACCAGCCCGTGGAGGGGGTGCGGGTGACCGCGCTGACCGGGGGGAACAGCGAGGTGATCGCGGAAACGCTCACCCAGCCGGACGGCAGTTTCGTGCTGGTCATGTCGCCCCTGATCATGGATTCGTTGCGTCTGGAGTTCGAGCGCGCCCATTTCGAGACCGCTGGCCTGGCGCTGGTGGAGGAAGACCTGGAAAGGCTGCGCGCTCAGGGCACGGTCACGCTGCCGTCGTTGACGCTGGTGCGCCGCATCGGGCCGGCGTTCTGGATCGCCACGCTGCTGTTCATCGCCATGCTGGGGCTGATCGCTTCGGGGCAGCTGCACAACACGCTGGCCGCGCTGGTGGGTATGGCGGTAGTGTACGGGGTCAGCTATCTGGGCGAGCCGCTGTGGGAGGAGCTGTACATCTTCGATTTTGCCCGCTCGCTGCAATTCGTGGACTGGAACGTGATCTTCTTGATTATGGGCATGATGATCGTGATCGCGGTGGTGGAGCGCACCGGCATTTTCCAGTGGTTGGCGTTCCGCTCCTACAAGTTGTCGGGCGGGCGGATGTGGCTGCTGCTGACCATTTTGATGATCGTGACCGGCGTGGCCTCCGCGTTTCTGGATAACGTGACCACCATGCTGCTGATGACGCCGATCACCATCCAGATCGCCATCGCGCTGAACATCAACCCGCTGGCGCTGCTGATGCCGGAGGTGTTCGCCTCCAACGTGGTGGGGATCAGCACCCTGGTCGGGACGCCGACCAACATCCTGATCGGCTCGTTTGGCGGCATCACCTTCAACGATTTTCTGATCAACCTGACGCCGGGGGTGGTGCTGGCGATGGTGGGGCTGGTGTTGTACAGCCTGTATGTGTACCGCAAGGAGTATCGCTCCGCGGGCGAGATGTCCCCCCTGCTGCTGGAGAAACTGGAGGAGCGCGGGCGCATCACCCAGCCGGACCACCTGCGCAAGGCCGGTTGGGTGGGGCTGGGGATGATCGTGCTGTTCGTGTTCGGGGAGAACATCCACCTGCTGCCTTCGGTGACGGCCATGATGGGCGCCACCGCGCTGATGGTGTGGATCCGGCCCGACATCGAGGAGATGATCGAGGCGGTGGATTGGACCACGCTGGTGTTTTTCATCAGCCTGTTCATTGTGGTGGGCGCGGTGCAGGAGGTGGGGTTGATCAGCGTGATCGCGGAGTGGATCGGCCGGCTGGTGGGGGACAATCTGCCGCTGGCGATGCTGATCATCATCTGGCTGGGCGCGGTGCTCTCCACCGTGGTGGCCAACATCCCGTTCACCGCGGCGATGCTGCCGGTGATCGGGTTCCTGACCGCTACCATTCCGGGCGCGGAGAGCAAGGTGCTGTTCTACTGCCTGTCGGTGGGGTCGGCCATGGGGGGCAACGGGTCGCTGATCGGGGCTTCGGCCAACCTGGTGACCGCGGGCATCGCGGAGCGCGCCGGGTACCCGATCACGTATGTGTATTTTCTCAAGAAGGGTTTCCCCGCGCTGCTGATCACGGTGGGGCTGGCGACGGTGTGGTTGTTTGTGCGGTTTTAGGGGCGTTGCTCGTGGTGAAAAGAGGCGTTGGATGCTTAAGCTGCACTTTCTCGGGGTTGTGCGTGCGGAGGACGATGGACGCCCTTTGTCTGAGCTGACACGTGAGCTGACACGTTCGCCGCGTTTCGGGTTATGGTAAGATAAGCCCAGCGAGACGGACACGAGGTGCAACATGTCCACCGTTACGAGTGGTGCTGCCGGAGACTGTAGGGGAAATCTGGGAGTAGTAGAGCCGTGAACCAACAAACACCCCCCCACCTCCTGTGCGCGGTGCGCGGCGGCAAGGAAAGCCGCGCCACCGTTACCAGAGCCATTGATCTGGCCCTGGAGATGGACGCCCGACTGGTGTTCTTGCACGTCACGGACGCCGAATTCCTGGGCCAGAGCACGATAGGTGTGCCGCTCAGCGTGGTGTACCGTGAGTTGTATGAAATGAGCGAATTCGCTATGCTGGTGTTGCAAGACCGCGCCCTGCGCCGCGGGGTGAAAGAGGTGGGCTACATCATCCGGGAGGGCAACATCCGTAATCAGCTTCGTCAGGCCGCCATCGAGACGCACGCCAGGATCATGGTCATGGGCCGCCCGGTGCGCAGCCCCGGCAGCAACGTGTTCAAACCTGCAGAGTTCGAGAATTTTATTCGGGAATTGGAAAAAGAGGGGGAGTTGCGGGTCATTGCGGTTTGAGCCGGGAGCGCAGCAATTCTCAATTTGACTGCCGGAATGCAGCAAAAACGCCGGTTGCGTGCCGGGGGCGATACACGCCCTACGGATGCACTCAACCGGCACGCGGGCGAATCGAAACCAAGTTTTTGTGCCCATATTTAGAATTGCTGCTCCCCTTTCATCATCTTTGACAAACCCCTTTCAGCATGATACACTTGCCGCGCCTCCTACAAGAAAACCAACGCTCTCGCCCGAGGGCGTCTTTTTATGTGCGTGATCGAGAAGCAGGAAGCAGGTGACTACAGGCTCGCTCCGCTCCCCTGCTTCAGGATATTCAAACTCAAGGCAAGTCCCAAAAACTCCCCATGCGTACCGTAGAATGGAACTACCACACACATAAACTTCACATGATCGACCAGCGCCTGTTGCCGGGCGAACTCAAGATCAACGCGTACGACGACTACCGCGCGCTGGCGCAGGCCATCACCGATATGGTGGTGCGCGGCGCGCCCGCCATCGGCGCGGCTGCCGGTTTCGGGCTGGCGTTGGCCGCGCAGCAGTCCCCCGCGCGTGACCCCAACGCGCTGCGCGGCGATCTCAAAGCCGCCGCGGAAGTGCTGCACGCGGCCCGTCCCACCGCGGTCAACCTGTCCTGGGCGCTCCAACGGGTGCTCAAAGTGGCCGCGGGCCTCGAAGGGAGCGCGGACGATGTGCGCGCCGCGGTGCTGGCCGAGGCCCAGCGCATTGCAGATGAAGACGTGGAGATCAACAAACGCATGGCAACCCACGGCGCAAAACTGATCGACGACGGCGACACCGTCATCCACCACTGCAACACCGGCGCACTGGCCACCGTGGACTGGGGCACCGCGCTGGGCGTCATCCGCATGGCGCACGAGCAGGGCAAACGCGTCCACGTGCTGGTGGACGAAACCCGCCCCCGGCTGCAAGGCGCGCGGCTGACCGCCTGGGAACTCGAACAGTACGGCATCCCCTACCACATCATCAGCGACAACGCGGCGGGCTACTTCCTGCGTACCGGCCAGGCGCAAAAATGCTTTGTCGGCTCCGACCGCACCGCGGCCAACGGCGATGTTGCCAACAAGATCGGCACCTACATGCTGGCGCTGGCCGCCAACGATAACGACGTGCCCTTCTACGCGGTCGTGCCCACCTCCACCATCGACCTCTCGCTCGAACACGGCGGGCTGATCCCCATCGAGGAACGCGACCCCAGCGAAGTGCTCGACCTGCAAAAATCCGGGCGACCCGTCACCCCGCCCGGGGCCCAGCAGCACGACCGGGCGCGCAACCCCGCCTTCGACGTCACCCCCGCGCGGCTGGTCACCGGCATCGTCACCGAAAACGGCGTCGCCTACCCGCCGTATGTCGAAAGTCTTCGAGCGTGTTGCGGAGGGCGGAACACTGGGAACACTGGGAACACTGGGAACACTGGGAGCACTGGGAGCACTGGGAACACTGGGAACACTGGAGACACTGACCACTGAACACTGAACACTGACCACTGAATACTGACCACTGAACGCCCCCCATGAACATCCTCCTCGCTGGCTCAATCGCCTACGACTACTTGATGAAATTCCCCGGCAGGTTCACCGACCACATCCTGCCGGACAAACTCGAATCGCTCAGCCTTTCGTTTCTGGTGGAATCGATGGTACGCCAGCGCGGCGGCGTTGCGCCCAACATCGCCTACACCATGGCCCTGCTGGGCGGCAGGCCGCGGCTGTTCGCCACCGTGGGCGAAGACTTCGAAGAGTACCGCGCCTGGCTGGAGAGCAAAGGGGTGGACACCTCGCTGGTGCGCGTCGTCCCGGATGTACACACCGCCTCCTTCTTCGCCAACACCGACCGCGAAAACAACCAGATCGCCAGTTTTTACCCCGGCGCGATGGGCTACGCCGCGGAACTCAGCTTCTACGACCTGGACGAAGAACAGCATCCCGATCTGGTGGTCATCTCCCCGACCGATCCGGCTGCCATGACCCGCTATGTGCGGGAATGCCAGGAGCTGTTCATCCCCTACATCTACGACCCCAGCCAGCAGATCGTGCGCCTGGAGGGGGAAGACCTGCAAACCGGCATCGAGGGCGCAAAAGCCTTGTTCGCCAACGAATACGAATTCAGCCTGATCCAGAAGCACACCGGCATGTCCGAGCAGGACATCCGGGATTACGTGGAGTTCATGGTCATTACGCTGGGTGAAAAAGGGGCGCGCATTTACGTGGACGACGAAGAAATCGACATCCCGGCTTTCCCGCCTGAAAAGATCGTCGATCCCACCGGCGTGGGGGACGCGTTCCGCGGCGGCTTCCTGACCGGTTTGAGCCACGGCTGGAGCTGGGCTTTGTGTGGTCTGGCCGGTTCGCTGGCCGCCACTTACTGCCTGGAACAAAACAGCCCCCAGGGGCACAACTACACCCCTGCCGAATTCGTCGCCCGTTTCCGCCAGCAATTCGACGACGACGGGCAGTTGGATGATCTGTTGGGGTGATCGGAAATCGAAGATCGGAGATCGAGAATCAGGAAATCGGAATTACCCCAATTACCCAATTACCCAATTACCCAATTGCCCCAATTACAA
>JALUWE010000478.1 GCA_027019845.1 Anaerolineales bacterium
TGCCCGAAGAATCCGGAGCGCAGTGCCCGAAGAATCCCCCCCGCCATCGCCGAGATTCTTCGCTCCCGTTGGTCGTTCAGAATGACACGGGAAGCAAGCCGGTCGCCCCGTCCCCGGTCCCCGGTCATCCGTCCCCCGTCCCCCGTCATTCTGAGGGCACGCAGTGCCCGAAGAATCTCCCCCACCATCGCCGAGATTCTTCGCTGTCGCTCAGAATGACACAAGCAACAGCCGGTTGCTCAGCATGACACAGGTAACAACAGGCATGAACTGCGTAACTCCTGTCACTTACTTTACAGCCACTACCCGGCAAAGTACCAACCAAGTGTAGTAAAAAAAAAACGAAGCAGGAACACAAAGCGGGCCAATACCCTTTTATGATATAGTTGGATAGCCGTCCATGCAAAACTTACATCCCTCAACACACAAGGGATCGTATGGAAGCCTCCCCCAACATCACCGTCATCCTGCTCCATCCCCAGAAATTTCCCGCCTGGCTGTTCTCGCCTCCGGCAGGCCGCGTTCACCTCTGCCCCCGCCAAACTCTTCTCCCTGGCCATCTCACTGTACGGGAAAGCCTGACCCTCATGGCCGCGCTGTGGGGACTCCCAACCACCTCACCCTCCGAACACAGTTTCGTCGAATCCGAACTGGCCGGACTCATGGACCGCCCCCTCTCCCGCCTGCCGCGGGGCATAGCGCGCACCCTCAACTGGTTGCTCGCCCTGCTGCCCGATCCTGAACACCTCCTGATCCTCGACCTGGCCGCAGGTCTGGGCCATGCGGCCAGGCACCACCTGTGGGGGTTGATACGCAAAACCCAACATCGCGCACCGCGCACGCTCTACTACCTCACTCACGACATCGAAGCCGCCCGCACCCTGGCCGATGAAGTCTGGTGCTTCCAAAACAAAAACATTCAGCCGCGGTGGCCTGCCCGCCTTGCGCCCCCTCCCTTGATGAGCGCTGCGGGCTTCACCATCGAACTCAACACCCCCTCCGCCGCGCGGCGATTTGCCGAAAAGGCAGCCAGAATCAAGGGCATCGAAAACATCCGGCTTTACCCGCCCCGTAGCGTAGATGTGCTGGCAGACGACGCCCGAAAAATCATCGACCTGACCTGGCTGGCCGGCTTCGAGCTGGCTGGCTTCCAAAGCCGCGCCATTCCCCTCGAGGAAGTGTGGGACGAACCACACCCCATCCCCGCGGAGGACACTCCAACCCCGGCGTGGCCTCCGCCTCTAACGCAGAAAACGCCCCTGACCCTGGCCGGGCACGCTAACGCTATCATCCATCTGGCCCTGGCAGAGTGGCGCACCCACTTCCGCAGCTTTTGGAAAGCAGGCAACCTGCTGCTCACCGGCATCATTTTGTTGACAGGTATACAGGCTTTGCTGTCCCTCGCTCGCACAACCGCTGACTTTCTGTATTGGATGCCAATCGCGCTTTTACTGGTTGCCGCGCTGCCCATCGGCCTGGGCGTCGAATCCATCAACCAACTGAAAGCCGCCGGAGCAACCGCCACCCTGTTCCGTCCCGCCCAACCC
>JALUWE010000479.1 GCA_027019845.1 Anaerolineales bacterium
CCTGACAAGAGGATGGAGAATGGATTCAAGCTGCCGCATTGCGTCTGGGTCTGCAAAGGCGATGCGGCCCAAACGCTTGCGGTCGATCTGCCCGTCTGGAGCGAGCACCCATTTGCCAAAGTGGTCCACGATGGGCTGATACCCCGGCGCGCCCCGGGCCATGGCGCGGTGAGCCAGCGTATCCGCGTCGATGGTGTAGGCTCCCAAGTGTTCCAACATGCGGCGAACAACGCTCTTTCCGGTGGCGATGTTGCCGGTCAATCCAATGACATATTTATCTGGCCAGGCACTCATATCTTCTCCATGTTTATCGGGCTCGATGGTTGCCTAACATTTTAGCTTTTGCAACGCAGGATGTCAAAGGGTATGGTATCCCAAATCAGGGCAAGTGACCTCTTCCGAGGATGACATCTGACCCTTGAAGGATGCACACACCGCTTGTATGCTTGGTGAAAGTGATTGGAGGCACCTATGGCCACAAAAACCTGGCAGTCCATGAAGAAGTATTATTGCCCACGCGTTCAGCAAGAAATCACCCTGGAAACACTGGTAGTGTATCCTGCTGAACATCTGCCGGATCAGCCCCCGCGCGTGTTGGGCCACCGCTGTTCCGCCGGGTTGAAATGCAATTTGATGGATAAGCCAGGATGCGTCTGGTCTGGCACGAACCCTGGATACAATCCGCTGGCCGATGGCGGGACGCTATCCAAATTCGCGGCATAAGATCAGCTCACCACTCCCAATTGGCGCCCTACTCGAGCAAATGCTTCCAGCCCCTGGTCGAGATCATTTTGCGCGTGAGATGCAGAGATCATGACACGGATGCGGGCTTTGCCGCGCGGCACGGTGGGATAGCCAATTGCCATGGCGAACACACCCGCGTCGAACAATTTCCGGCTGAATTCCTGGGCTAAGGGGGCCTCCCCCAGCATGACGGGCGTGATCGGGGTGGTGCTTTGCCCGGTATCGAAGCCCAGTTTGCGCATCTCCGTCTTAAAATAGCGGGTGTTTTCCCACAGTTTGTCCACCAACGCGGTCGATTCTTCCAGCAAATCCACCGCGGCCAGGCAGGCGGCCACGTCGGGGACGGTCATAGCGGACGAAAACAGGAAAGGACGCCCGCGCTGGCGCAGCCATTCCACAATTTTCGCGTTTCCAGCAACAACGCCACCCACAACGCCAAAGGCTTTGGAGAGCGTTCCCACCTCAACGTCCACTTTGCCGTGCAGCTCGTAGTGATCGACGATACCGCGGCCGCCGCGGCCCAGCACGCCTTCGCCGTGCGCGTCGTCCACCATTAAAATGGCATCATAATTTTGAGTGACCCGATAGATTTCATCCAGTGGCGCCACGTCACCATCCATGCTGAAAACCCCGTCGGTGACCACCAGACAACGATTGTATTCCGAGCGATGTTCGCGTAAGGCGCGCGCTAAATCTTGCACGTCGCAATGGGCATAGCGTTCGATTTTGGCGCGCGAAAGACGGCAGCCATCGATGATGCTGGCGTGGTTCAACTCATCCGAGACGATCAAATCCCCCCTGCCTACCAGCGCCGGAATCACCGCTAGATTGGCGTTGAAACCAGATTGGAACGAAATGGCGTCCTCCACCCCCTTGAACGCGGCCATGCGTTGTTCCAACTGAATGTGCAGGCCCATCGTACCTGCAATGGTGCGCACTGCGGCCGGCCCAATGCCGTATTTGTCAATCGCGTCTTTAGCGGCTTGTACCAATCGCGGGTGGTTTGCCAGCCCCAGGTAATTGTTGGAGCAAAAATTGAGCACCCGCTTGCCATCCACCACCAGCCAGGCCCCCTGGGGGGAACTCAAAGTACGGATTTGATTGTATAAGCCTGAATCGTGCAGATTTTGCAGTTCTTGCTCGATCCATTGAAGTTTGTCAGACATGATAAAACTCCTGAAGATGGGGAAACCCCAGATTTGTGATAAAGTATAGCACGAGTTACGCTCTCCTCAGCATTGCCCCCTCTTTGCACCTGTGGTAAAATCTGCGCGAGTTATTGCACAGCAGATTGGCAAAACGACAAACGTGGTATGGGACATCCATACTGGAGGGATGGCCGAGTGGACGAAGGCGGCTGTCTTGAAAACAGCTGTGGGTTTACGCCCACCGGGGGTTCGAATCCCTCTCCCTCCGCCAGATGAATTGCTGTTGCTAATGTGTGAATCATTGGCAACCATGAGCAATCGGCAATTGTCCGGGGAGGTGCCAGAGTGGTTGATTGGGGCCGCCTGCTAAGCGGTTGTCGGGGCTGTACCTCGACCGCGGGTTCGAATCCCGCCCTCCCCGCCTGACCAGTGTTCAGTAGTCAGTATTCAGTGGTCAGTATTCAGTAGTCAGTATTCGGTAAGCTGAAAACTGAAGAGTGGACGCTGAACACGGTACACCAAAATGCCCTCGTAGCTCAGTGGATAGAGCACTTGCTTGCGGAGTAAGGGGTCGCGTGTTCGAGTCACGCCGAGGGCGCCAATGAGAGCGGTAATTCCGCTCTTTTCTTTTTTCTATGCCCACCACAGACTTGCTCATCATCGGGGCCGGTCCGGCAGGCCTGTCCACGGCGCTCCACCTGCTCCAAATCGATCCGGCCTGGAAAGACCGCCTGATCGTGCTAGACAAAGCCGCCCACCCGCGGCACAAACTGTGCGGCGGCGGCGTCACCCTGCTTGGGCTGAACCTGCTGAAAGGCCTGGGCCTGCCCGACCCGCTCCCCCTCCCCCACGCGGCGGTACACGATGCCCGCTTCATATACCGCCGCCGCACGATTCACGTCCGCGGCGCGCCGGAATTCCTGGTCTTCCACCGGGCGGAATTTGACGCCTACCTGGCACAGACTGCGCGCCAACGGGGCATCCAACTACACGAAAATCAGGCCGTGACAACCATTCGCCGCACACCAGAAGGGTTCACCATTACCACACCCAAGCGGGAATATCACGCCCGCCTCGTTGTGGGAGCGGATGGCTCAAAAGGGATCACCCGCCGCTACGTGGGGGGAAGATTCCGGCCCAGCCGGGTAGCGCGGCTGCTCGAAGTGGTTACGCCCGCTCCGGAGGACGCGCCCCCGTTCCGCCAACGCTTTGCCCGCTTCGACTTCACCCCCACCCGCGCGCGGCTGCAGGGTTACGTCTGGGATTTTCCCGCCCGCGTCCAGGGTATCCCCCACCATAACCGAGGGGTGTATGATGCACGCATCGCCCGCAAACGCGGCAAAGCAAGCCTCCCCCGCATCCTTCAACAGTCTCTTCAGCAATCCAACACCGATCCCCAAAAGGTTGACATCGAGGGCCATCCCATCCATCTTTTCAGCCCTCGCAATCCCTTCGCGGACCACCGCATCCTGCTGGTCGGGGACGCTGCCGGCGCGGACCCGTTGTTCGGGGAGGGCATCGCGCCAGCGCTGGGGTACGGTAAAATAGCCGCCCAGAGCATTCATCGGGCATTTGTGCGGAACGACTTTTCCCTGAAAGACTACCACCGCCGTGTTTTATTCTCCCGCTTGGGCGTCTACTTATTGCTGCGCTGGGGGGTGGCCTGGTGGAGCTACCGTTTGAGCGGGCAACCCTGGTTCATGCACACCGTATGGACGATTGGACAGGGATTAGCAGCACTCAAGAAAACACAAATATGACCAAACCACAAATTCTTCTCACCAATGACGACGGCATTCTGTCCCCGGGGCTGTGGGCGGCTGCCGAAGCCTTATCCGACATCGGATTCGTCCACGTCGTGGCGCCGCGCGAACAGTCCACCGGCATGGGGCGCGCCATGCCCAACCATTCGGACGGCATCATCGAACCCCAGGAAGTCACCATCCGCAACAAAACCTGGACCGTGTACGCGGTGGGTGGTTCGCCTGCGCAGGCCGTTCAACACGGCATTTTGGAAATTCTGCCAGAGAAACCGCAACTGGTCGTCTCCGGCATCAATTACGGTGAAAATCTCGGTACCGGCATCACCATTTCCGGAACAGTAGGCGCGGCGCTGGAAGCGGCCTCGATGGGCGTGCCCGCGCTCGCGGTTTCCCTGGAAACCGACCCAGAACATCATCTTTCCTATTCCAATGACGTGGACTTCTCGATAGCAGCCCGTTTCACCGCCTATTTCGCGCATAGAGTGCTGCAGCGCCAGCTTCCCCCGGATGTGGATGTACTGAAGATCGATGTGCCCGCACACGCAACGCCCCAAACGCGCTGGGCGCCCACCCGTCTGTCACGCAAGCGATATTATGCCCCCACCCCTCCCAACCGCACATCCTGGAACGAGCCGGGCAAACCGGGCTACCGCCAGGTGGCAAGCCTGCACGATTTCGATCCTGATTCAGATGTTTACGTGGTGCGGGTGTTGAAACAAGTTGCCGTCACCCCTCTCAGCCTGGACATGACATCGCGAATTGAATTGCAAGATTTAGAGCGCTTGTTAAACGACCGCTTCCCCTCATTCTCTCCCTAAAACTGCTCTTCCAAAATCCTGTAGACTTCGTCCAACTCGCTTTGGATAGTTTCCCGCTGGCTGAGTTCTTCTTGGAGCAAGTTTTTGAAGGCAAATTTTTGCTCTTCCGGCAGGGTTTCCAACAATCGCCGGGTACGTTCGATTTGTTTGTTCTTCTGGCGCAGTTTGTTTTCCAACCTTTCGCGGTATCCAATGTAAAAATCGCGATTGGTCAGCGGTTCGGGCAAAGCGGGGGGGCCTTGTGTCAGTATCTCGGCAACCGTCAGCAGGAACTCATCCGTATCTACGGGTTTTTCGAGAAATCGCACCGCGCCCAGCTTTAACGCAAACTCCCGATCTTCAGGGGAGATGTAGGTAGCCGAGATCATGATAATCGGGATGTCCCTGGTTTCGGGGTTGATGCGAATCTGCTGGCACAGATCGAAACCATCCATGACCGGCATCAGCACGTCGGTAATGATCAGAATGGGCCGCGTTTCTTTGATCTTTTCCAGGGCATCTTCCCCATGTTTGGCAGTGATGACAGGGTAGCCCTTGAACTTCAGGGTATATTGCAATAGATCCCGGATGTTGGGGACATCTTCGACGATTAGAATAGGCTCTTGTGAAACTTGCATGGCACTATTTTAGCCTTTTTTGAGAGTCAAAGCAAGTAGCTCGAAAAATCCGGTTCGTGTTTCAGCGTCGATCAAACATCTCCTCCCCGCACCCCGCACATCGCACGTCGCACCCATTGGATCACTGAGGCACTGAAAGCACTGAATAGCGCAGCCTAGTATGTCATTCTGAGGGAGCGCAGCGACCGAAGAATCTCTCTCATCGCAAGCGAGATTCTCCGCCCCCCGTCCCCGGTCGTCCGTCCAACCACCTGGACGCCTCCAATAACCACGCCCCGAACAAGGGGATTGAAACTTGAGGCGACCGTCGGGGCTGGCGCCCCTCAGAGAATGATAGGAGGGGGATGCGTCATTCTGACAGAACGTATGCAGTGTTCGTAGCGACACAAAACCCGTACTTGATTTCAACTGCGTAAGTCCTGTTGTTAATTGTGAATTGGAGACTGCATCCTGAACGGGGGGATTCCCAACCCACTCATTCCGTATCAAACTCCGCCGACTTGAACTTGAGCGTGTTTGCATTTTCGCTGACGATGCGCGCTTTGTCCTCCGGGATGCCGTCCGGGACTTCGACTTCGATTTCCAGAGTGACGTTGACCCTGGCCCCCACTGTGGGGAGCGAACCGGCCACCAAACAACACCTTTAGGTATTCCTAATTTCTTTTTTAGGTGATATAATCGGATGTCAGCCACAACAAGCCTTCCCGCTCGAAAATCGAAATAAGCGTCACAACCCATTTCGAGACAACCATGCTGATACCCGCCCTCCTCACCCTGCTCATCATCGCACTCGTTCTCCTCTACTGGCCTGAGCGCGGCTTGCTCGCCCGCTGGCAGGAATACCGCAGACTACAAACCCGCATCCTCGGCGAAGACGCCCTCAAACACCTCCACCGCTGCGAACAAGAAAACCGCAAACCCAACCTGGAAGGCATTGCCGGACGCCTGGGCATCTCCCACAACCAGGCAGCGCGCATCATTGCCGCACTGGAGACCAGAGGCCTGGTCAGCACCCAAAACGGCGAAATCCGCCTCACCCCCGCGGGCCGCGAAGACGCCATCCACATCATCCGCGCCCACCGCCTGTGGGAACGCTACCTGGCAGATCGCACCGGCTATCACGAAACCGAATGGCACCAACAGGCCGAGCGCGTCGAACACCACCTCACCCAGGCCGACGCGGACGCGCTGGCCGCACAACTCGGCCACCCCACCCACGACCCCCACGGAGACCCGATCCCGACCCGGGAGGGGGAACTCGCCCCCCAGGCTGGCCTCCCGCTCCCAAAAGCCCCGCTCAACCAACCGGCCCGCATCGTCCACATCGAAGACGAACCCGACATCATCTACCAGCAGCTCCTGGCAGAGGGCCTCTACCCGGGGATGCAAGTGCGCGTCACCGAAAGCAGCCCCCAACGGGTGCGCTTTTGGACCAATGGAAGCGAACACGTGCTTGCGCCCCTGCTGGCCAACAACATCAGCGTCGCTCCCCTGGAAACCGCGCCGCCGCCATCCCCCGGCATCCCGCTCTCCCAACTGCAACCCGGCCAGCAAGCAACGGTCGTCTCCCTCTCCCCGGCCATCCGCGGCCCCGAACGCCGCCGCCTGATGGACCTCGGCCTGCTGCCCGGCACCACCATTACCCCCGAAATGCGCAGCCCCAGCGGAGACCCCACCGCCTACCGCATCCGCGGCGCGCTGATCGCCCTGCGCGAAGAACAAACCCGGCACATTCAAGTAGAAATTACAGCGGATGCACAGGGTAGGCAAACAAGTCAGACAGGTAAACAGGTAGACAGGTAGACACGTCACACACCCCGGAACGCTAAAGGCACTGAACACTGAAAACTGAACACTGAATACTGAACACTGAACACCGACACCCAACCGCCATGAACAACAACCTCCCAACCCTCACCCCCGATACCAACGCCGCCTGCACCTCCTGCCCGATGCACAACGCCGCCAACCTGCGCAAACTCGGCGTAGACATGACCGACTTCGATTTCGTGGTCGCGCTGGCAGGCAACCCCAACACCGGCAAAAGCACCGTGTTCAACGCCCTCACCGGCCTGCGCCAGCACACCGGCAACTGGCCCGGCAAAACCGTCACCCGCGCCGAGGGCGGCTTCGAATACGGCGGCCACACCTACAAACTGGTCGATCTACCCGGCACCTACTCCCTGCTGGCCACCAGCCTGGACGAGGAGATCGCCCGCGACTTCCTCCTCTTCGGCCAGCCCGATGTG
>JALUWE010000480.1 GCA_027019845.1 Anaerolineales bacterium
CAGGTCGTCTTCGGCCAGGGGCTGCTCGATCAGCAGCAAGTCGAGTTCGTCGAGGGGGTGCAGGAGGGCCGCCGCGGTGTCGAGCGTGTAGGCGGAGTTGGCGTCCACCTGCAGGCGCAGGCCGGGAAAGGCCTGGCGCACAGCCTGGGCGTCCTTCACGTCCCGGCCTGGTTTGATCTTGATTTTGATGCGCGTGTAACCCTGTTCCAGGTAGCCGCCCACGGTTTCGACCAGGGCTTGGGGGGAGGCTTGCAGGCCGACGGAGACGCCGACTTCGACGCGTTGGCGCACGCCGCCGAAGAGTTCAGCCAGGGAACGGCCTTCCTGCTGGCCGAGGATGTCCCACAGGGCCATCTCCAGCCCGGCTTTGGCCATCGGGTGGCCGCGCACGAAACGGACCAGGCCGCGCAGCTCGCGGGGGTGGCTGATGGTTTTACCGAGCACCGCGGGGGCCAGGTAATCCCGAAGGATGTGCCACGCGGTGGTGACGGTTTCGTAGGAAAAGCCGGGGTCGCGGTCCGCGGTGCATTCGCCGTAGCCGGTCAGCCCCTCGCTGTGGACTTGGACCAGCACGCACTCGCGCCAGGTAGCGCGTCCGAAGGAGGTCTCGAAGGGCGTGACGAGCGGCATACGCAGGTGGTGGAGGGTGATTGCGTCGATTTTCATTCTGTTTTCTGCATTTCAGGGGTAGGACTTACGCAGTTGAGACCTCACAGGTCTACTACCACACGATGCAGGAAGATTTTACCCAAAATCGATTGCATCCGGGCATCTCCATGTGTGAGGTCCGGGTGTGACTTTTCAAGTGTGTAACGCCTGTCAGGGGGGGTGTTCGTGTTCACTCCCCCAGGGTGCGCTCCCCGTCACTGAGCACATAGAAACTGCGCGGGTGTTCGCCGCGCAGGTAGACGAAGTCGGTGACAAGATAGCCGCGGGCGAACAGGCTCTGGAAGAGGGCGCGGGTGTGCAGCCGCCAGGCCAGGGCCAGGCCGGGGGAGTGTGCTTTGAGCGCCAGGAAGTCGGAGGGGATTTCGAGCAGGCAGAGGGCGTCGCCTGCCTGGGCGGTTTCCTGTGGGGAGGCGGGTGGTTCGGAGGGGTGCGGCCAGCCGTCCGCTTCCAGCCGGGAGGGGTTGATGATCTGTGCGCCGGCAGACAGGTAATGTGCCAGGTCGAGTTTGCGCCGCGGGGTTTTGCTCATACGGTTTCTGACGCGGGAGGAATTGACCCACAACTCCACCTGCAGGCGGTCGGAGGGCAGGCCGCGGTTGAGTTCGTCTTGCATTTCGCCGTACAGGTTAGGCAGGTAGGTGTTGCTGATCGCGCCCAGGCGGGTGACGTTGAGGTAAGCATTACGGCTCATCAACGGGTCATACGTCCAGGTGATCAGGTCAATCCCCTGACGGCGCACCATCTGCCATTGGGCGCGTTTGAGCGCGTAGCCGATGCCCTGCCCGCGATACGCAGGCAACACCGCCAGCATGTGGGAACAATGCTTCAGACGCACTCCCTGCGGCGTGTTGGTCTGGCCCAAGAATCCGAACACGAA
>JALUWE010000481.1 GCA_027019845.1 Anaerolineales bacterium
CTGGCGTTTTCTATTGCCATTGCCAGGCGGTTGGAGACTTCATGCAATACGGGGGCGGTTTTGCGGGCGGCTTCCTCGTCCTCGAATTTGAGGTTGAGCGCGCCCAGAGTTTGGTCGCGCAGTTTGATTGGGATGGCCAGCCGCCGTCCGTTTCCCTTGAGGCGAGGTTGCCTTCCCTTTGTCTTGCTCTTTTTTGTGACCTGGCTGTGCTGGAGGCGGTATCGTGGCACGGTTGGGACGCGGCCCGAGCGGCCAGGCTGCCGGCGGGGTTCGGGTTCGCCGTACTGGGTATACACCTGGTTGACGGCCTCGATGAAGGGTTTCAGATCTTCCGGGACGTTATCGAGGGAACCAAAGTGTTGCTCGAGTTGGCGTTTGAGTAGCTGATGCACCGATCAATTCTCCAGGGACAAAGGGATGCGGTCTGATGACAACGCGACCGGTTTCACCTTACGGGGGTTAACGCTTTTGATTCTTCTGCCGCCAGGGCGTCTTCGCCATTGGGGCGGTGTGGTGGCTCTTGGGGGGCGATGTGCACCGAGACTTCCTGGACGTGAGCGATTTGCCCTAATTCTTGTACTGCGGTTTGGAGGATGGTGTCCAGGTCCAGGGAACGCGAGAGCTGGGCCGAAATCTGGTTGAGTAATTGTTCGTTTTCGGCGCGCAGGCGGGTTTCCTCCAAGAAGCGGGCGTTTTCGATGGCGATGGCGAGCTGGTCGGCCAGTGTTTGCAGCACGGTGATGTCTTCCGGTGTGAAGGCGTCGGCGCGTGTGCTCTGAATGGTCATGGCGCCAATGGGTTTGCCGCCCAGGGTGAGAGGCAGTGCGAGTTCGGCGCGTGTGTCCGGCAAATAGGGGTTTTGGAAGTAGACCACGTCTTCGCTCAGTTGTTGTGCGATTTGGGCTTCGGCCTGGACGATGCAGCGGCCAATCATGGATTCCTGGTCGAGGCGCAGGCGGTGTCCCTTTTCGAGCTGGATGCGCCCGGCCTCGCCGGAGCCGGCGCGCAGCACAGCCCACTTACGGGCATCGTCCACCAGAAAGATGCCGGTGTAATACAGTCCGAAGCGTGCGGTAATCAGCTCGACCACGCGAGGCAGCAGTTCGTTCAGGTCCAGAATCGAGGAGGCGGCCTGGGCGACTTCTGCCGCGGTTTGGAGTTGCAGCGCGCGGCGTTGTGTCTGGTCGAAGTTGCGGGCGCTTTGGATGGCAACCGCGGACTGCTGGATGATGCCTTCGATGGCGGCCTGATCTTCTTCGCGGATGTGCAGGGTGCGTGCGGTGTGGTATAGTTCGATGACGCCCCAGGTGGCGTTGCCCGCATACCACGGCAGGATGTAATGCTCGTGGACGAGCTGGTCTTCTCTGCGCTCGGCAGTCAAGGAGGGTTGCTGGTTTTGAAAGACTTCCCACAGATCGGGTCGCTTTTCGGGGGAGATCAGATCGCCGATCTGGTAGTCGTCCTCGGCCCCGCCGGGGGTCAGACGATGATCGACCAGAAAGGCGTTTTGCTCGGGAAGCCATTCGTACAGGCTAATCTGGTCGGGCAAAACGACGTTGTTCACCTCGTTGACCAGGATTTCGCGGGCTTCGGCTTCGCTGTTGGCATGGGCGAGTTGGGTGGCTGCTTTGGCGAGTCTTTCGTTGAGTTTGCGGTGTTTTTCCGCTTCCTCGAGGGATTGTTGCGCCTCCTGGTAGAGGCGCGCGCTTTCCAGCGCGACGGAGAGTTGGTCGGTCAGTGTTTCGACCAGATCGAGCTCGGTTTTGTGCCAGCGTTGTGCGTCGGCCTTGCGCAGGCGGATGACGCCCGTAACCTGGCCGTGTATCTTGATGGGGACCGCTATGGTTGCCGCGTCGGTTTGCACTGTTTTGCCTTTGACGCTGGCTTTTGCCATTTCGGGAGTGAGTTCACTTTTGAAAACCGGGCGAACGCCGTATTCTCCGGCCAGAATACCAAGGCGTTGGGATTTCTGAATAATGTTACGCCATTCACGTTGGCCGATGTCCCGGTAGGCCTGCCGGGCGGTTTCGAGGGCCGATTGGGCTTCTGCCAATGCAGCCTGGTGACGGGCGAAAAGCCGGGCATTTTCGATAGCGATTGCCAATTGGTCGGCCAACAGTTGCAGCACGGGAATGTCTTCTTCGGTGAAGGCAGCTTTTTCGGTGCTCTGCACATCCAGCGCGCCCAGCACTTGCCCACCTGAAACGAGGGGCAAGGCCATCTCCGAGTGTGTGTCCGGCAGGTCGGGGTTGTTGAAGAAGGTGGCATCCCGGCCAACGTCCAGGGCAATGCGGGGTTTTTGGGTTGCAGTTACGTGCCCTACGATGCCCACTTCCCCGACTTTCAGCCGGTGGCCGCGCGCCAGCATCCGTTGGCCCCCGGGGCTGTTGGCTGCTCGCAGGACGGCATACTCACGGTTGTCGTCCAATAAAAAGATGCCGGTATGGTAAAAGCCAAATCTTTCGCTGATCAGATGGGTAACGCGGGTGAGCAGCTCGTCCAGGTCGCGGATTGAGGCCACCGCGCTGCCCACTTCTGCCGCGGTTTGGAGTTGCACCGCGCGGCGTTGCAGGTCATGAGTGCGCTCGGCCACTTGTTCTTCCAGCCGTTCGTGGGCCGTTTGGATGTGTGCGGCCATCTGGTTGAAGGCATCGGCAAGTTGGCCGATCTCGTCATCACGTTCGATGTTTACCCGTTCTTCCAGGAATCCGGCTGCAATTTTTGTCACCCCTGCGGTCAGTTTTTCCACGTCGCTCACCAGCTTGCTCGTGGTCTGCCAGGTGAGAAAGATGCTCGCGGCGACAGCCAGGGCCACCGTGATGGCGGGAAATATAACAGCCGCTCTTTGGGCGGCGATCATTTGCGCAAAGGTCTCGTTCTGAGTGTTTTGGGTGAGATCGACCAGCTGGTTGATCTGATTGACTACTTGTTGCTGGTCGCGGGCCAGCACTCCAACCCGTACTCGTACACTCGGCCATTGTTCCGCACGTGCCTGCCGGAGCATGGTCTCGGCAATGCCGATCAGGTTGTCCAACGAGTTGCTCACTCCGATCAGCAGTGTGTATGTTGGATCGTCTTCAGGCGTTGCGGCGATGATGGTGAGCAGGTCCTGGTAGTTGATTTGGAGTTGCTCCAGATCAGCAGTGACCTCGTTTTCAAAGATTGTGGCGTCTTCCAGTGGCAGCAAGCGGGTGATGGTGGATTGCAGCTCGGAGGCGTCATGTTGTACTTTCAGCGCGGTTTGGACGCGCACACTGGCCTCTTGAAAAGCGTTCGTGGCCTGTGCCAGCCGGTTTACCTGCCAGAACAGGATTCCCCCGGCGGCCAACAGCAAGATGATCAATGCAATAGCGCTGCGATTGATCTGCTCTCGGATGGTGCGGCGCGGGCGTCTTGTTTTCAGGAATTCGGCCATAGCGGGTTTCCTATTCGCTTATACCTTCCATGCCGGCCAGCAATTGGGGCATGTACCAGATTTGTTCGTCGGTGGCGGTTTGTCCATTGGGGACCAAAAGTGAGCCGTCTTGTAGGGTGATGGGCCCTTGGAAGAGATCAATCGAGCCGCTTGCCAGCCCGGCGATGAATTGGTCCAGTGTGGCGGCGTTTTCTGCACTCAAGCCGGGGCCTTTGCGGAAGCCGATGGCTGTGCTGCCCACGTCATTGATGTCGGGCCAATAGGGGGCTACCCAGTCCCAGCTTTGTTCCCAGTTGTCGAATTTGACTTCTTGCGCCAGGCGCAGGTAGCTTGGCCCCCAGTTGAAATAGGGCACGCCCAAACAGATGTCCGGGGCATCGGCACACGCGTCTTCGTAGTCGTAAGGGATGGCCCAAACGGTTTCGCCGTTGTTGGCGCGCTCGGCGGCTGTTGTCAGTGCTTCGTTGGTGTCCAGCCCGGAGAGGATGACATCCACGCCCCCATCGAGCATGGCGTTAGTCACTTCGATTGGGTCTTTTGTGACGCCGGGGATGTAGAACCAGAAGCCGATCCATTCGACCAGGAAGCGGAGTTGGTCGGGGTCTAGCCCGCGATAGTTTTCGTAGCAGTAGCGCGCGCCCAGATATGCGGAATTGACCAGGCGGCGAGTTTCGTAGTTGATCAGGGGGCCCACATAGCCCAACGTGCCGGTTTGGGTGGTCAGCGCGGCTGCACAGCCGGCGATCATTTTGCCGAACTCCATTTTTCCCATCAGGTTGCCCAGGTTGGGCGGGGCCTCGCCTTTGAGGACGTGATCGCCGGTGATATGGATGAAGACCACGTCGGGATATTTTTCGGCGACCACCAGGGTGTCTGCTGCAAAGTCTTCGGAGGTGATGAAGATCAGTTGCGCGCCCTGGGCAACCATATCGTCCACGGCTTCTTCGAGGGTGGTCTCGGGCCGGTCGTTGGGGTTGAGTTTGTCGATGAAGATCATGCGGCTGTTGAGGACGTTTTCTTCGACGAACAGGCCGCCATTGTAATGTGCCTCGCTCCAGCCGCGGTCATCCTTGGGGCCTACCAGGATGAGACCGAAGACGAATTCTTGGGAGGCTGTGGGGGTGGGCGGTTCGGCCGCCTGGAATGAACACGCGCTGATAGCAGCGGCGGCAACCAACATCAGGGTGAGCAGGTAAAAATCTCGGGCGATACATCGTGGGGGCTGCTGGAGGTGTTTCATCTTCATTGCTCCTCAGGTTGCTCACCGTTTGCTTCTTCGTCAGAGGGGGGAGGCGGCGTCAACTGGACGAAAACTTCTTGCAGTCCTAGAGCGGTGCGAATTTCTTCGGCTGCTGTTTTGAGAACGGTTTCGATATTCAGCGTCTCGCGGATACGTCCGGACACGTTGCTGACAATGCGTTCTTGCTCTACACGGCGTTGCGTATCTTGAATGAGGCGGGCGTTTTCGAGTGCCATTGCAGCCTGTGTGGCGACGGCTTCGATGAGCGTCAATTCATCTTCTGTCCATTCCTTGCGGGTGTCGCGTAAATCAATCGCTCCAATGATTTGATCTCGCACCATAATGGGCATAATGACCGAAGAGGTGCCGTTCTCTTCATGGATGTATAATGAGCGGTGGCGTTTGGCGATTTCCAGAGCGGTAAAATCGGGGAATGGCTTTGGTCTGATGTCTTTCCCGGAAAATTGGAAGGCCAGGTGTTGTTCTACCGGTATCTCACGCCAGCTAGAGCGTAAATAGAGCTGGTTGAGGCGTTCGATTTCGTTCAATTGCTGCTGGGTTTCTTGGAACAAGCGCGCGTTTTCAAAAGCGACTGCGATTTGATTGGCAACGCTTTGTAACGTTTCGATATCTTCCTGGTTGAAGGCGGATTCGGCAACAGATTGGACATCCAGCGCGCCTAATACGCGGTCGCCCATTAACAGTGGAACGGCGATTTCCGAACGCGTTTCCGGCAGCAGGGGGGAGTCGAAGGGCAAGGCTCCTTCGCCGACATCGAAGGCGATCCGGGGTTGGCGCATGTTGATGGCAGTGCCGATGATGTTCTGACCAGCGATTTCCAGCCGGTGCCCCTCCTCGAGGAGTTTTTGGCCTGCCTTCCCGCTTGCACTTCGCAGAACAGCCCATTCTTGCTGTTCGTCTATCAGATAAATGGCTACGTGGTAGAAACCGAAACGATCTGTGATCAGGTTGACAACTTCGCGGAGCAGGAGGTCGGGGTCCAGCAGGAAACTAATCGCCCGGCCAATCTCGACGGTGGCGCGTAATTGAGCCGTGCGTTCGGCAACTTTCTGCTCCAGGCTGGTGCGAATTTGTTGTAGTTCTCGGTTGCTGGCCTCAAGAGATTCTTCGTGTTCCCTGGCTTGGTTGAGGGCCTCACGCAGATTGCGTAGGGCGAGCGAAAAGATGATCGCCGATAGCGTGAAGTTGGTTATATAGGTGAGCACTCTGCGCGAGAGTGGTGCCGGGACGAAGGCGGGTAGCAGATTATAGGTTTGCAAAACAGCCAGGGCAAGGGCCAGAATAGCCCCCAGAATCGAATAGGTTATGATGGCCCGGCGTCCAAGAATAAGGCCTGCAATCAGGATAACGAGAATGTATTGTGTAAAAAAGGGGCTGGATAACCCCCCCGTAATGAAGGCACCCGTGAAGATGACGAGAGCAGAGGAGTATAAGAGCACCAGGGTGGCAGCTTTGACGTGTCCCCTGTGTAGCAGAAAATGGGACCCCACCGTAAAGGCGAAAAGAAAGAGTAGATAGCGAATTAATAGGGACGGGTCATTGGCGGCCAAAGGGGCTGAAATCATCATCAAGATGAGAATAATTTCAACCGCGAGAAGGATGGTGTGTAAAATCCTGGCCCGGTTGCTCTTTTCGTCCTCTTCAAAGAGAGGGGGGTGGAACCATTGAAGTATTTTTTCCATGGGTGTCAGCCAGCTTTTTCCTGTTCGTTTCCGTTAGTGCGAGACTCGCCCGATCCGCCGAGCTGGATGCTGGCTTCTTTGACGCCCAGAACTGTGCTCAATTCGCTGAGCGTGTTCTTGAGGATGGCTTCGATATCGATGGATTGGCGAATTTTGGTTGTAATCTCATTGATTTGTTGCTCGCGGCGGGCGATATTCTGTGTTTCTTCTACCAGGCGCGCATTTTCGAGTGCAATGGCGGCCTGTCCCGCCACTGCCTGGATGATGGATAACTCGTCCGCGGTCCAATCTTCTTTGTTCGATTTCAGGTTGAGGACGCCTATGATTTGTCCACGCAAGAGGAGAGGGAGCGTAATGGAGGTGACGCCTTGTTCGGTCTTGAAAACCGGCATCCCCTCCTGGACGGCTGGCGCCAGGTCTGGTATCGGATCGGTGACGTTCGTTAAAATTTGTTTTCCTTTGAGTTGAGCGGCGTGGGGGGACCTCTGGATGAAGGTGCGCCACCCTTTTTGAATGAACACCTTGTTCAAGCGGGTAATTTCTTCGAGCCGGCTTTGCGCCTCCTGGAAGAGGCGGGCGTTTTCGATGGCAACGGCCACCTGGTTGGCCATATTTTGAAGGGTCTCGATGTCCTGCTCGCTGAATGCGGCCTCCTGGGTGGACTGTACGTCCAGCGCGCCAATGGCTCGATTGCCCGCTATCAGGGGCAAGGCTATCTCTGAGCGCGTATAGGGCAGAAGCGGGTTGTCGAAGCGGATGGCCTCTTCGCCTACGTCTAATGCGATTCTCCCCTTGCGGGTGGTAATTGCCATCCCGACCATGCTTTTCCCTCCGACTCTCAGGCGATGGTTGCGGGCTTTGAGAGCTTCGCCAGCTTCTCCGGTGGCGGATTTCAACTCGGCCCACTCGCCAAATTCATCTACAAGGAAGATGGCAGCATAATAGTACCCAAATTGTTCCGTGATCAGA
>JALUWE010000482.1 GCA_027019845.1 Anaerolineales bacterium
CCTATCCCTATCCCTATCCCCCACCCCCCATGCCTCCCTCCTTCCTCCTCTACGGCTCCTACGGCTACACCGGCAGCCTGATCGCCCAAATGGCAGTCGAACGCGGCCTGCGCCCCACCCTGGCCGGCCGCGATGTGGAGAAACTGCGCCTGCAGGCCCTCTCCCTCGGCCTCGACCGCCGCGCCTTTTCCCTGGACGACCCGGAAGAAATCCAAAACGTGTTGCGCGACTACCCCCTGGTGCTGCACTGTGCCGGGCCATTCGAACACACCGCCGGGCCAATGGTGACCGCCTGCCTGCAAACCGGCACGCACTACCTGGACATCACCGGCGAGATCGCGGTCTTCGAGAAGCTGGCCGCGCTGGACCAGGCCGCCAGGACCGCGGGCATCATGCTGCTGCCCGGCATCGGCTTCGACGTGGTGCCCACCGACTGCCTGGCCGCGCATCTCAAACAACGCCTGCCCACCGCGGACCACCTGACCCTTGCGTACCGGGTGATCCGCAGCCGCGTCTCGCGCGGCACCGCCACCACCTCTATCGAAAACATCGGCAGGGGCGGCGCGGTGCGGCAAAACGGCCGGATCGTGCGCGTCCCCGCGGCCTGGAGGGTGCGCGCCTTCGACTTTGGCCGCGGCCCCAGAAAAGCCGTGCTGATCCCCTGGGGCGACGTGTCCACCGCCTGGTACAGCACCGGCATCCCCAACATCGAAGTGTACTCCGCCAGTCACATGCCGCTGCGTCCTGTCCTGGTTCTCAGCCGCTACCTGGGCCGGCTGCTGGCTGCCAAACCGGCCCAAAAGCTGCTCAAAGCCTGGGTGCGCCGTCTGCCCCCCGGCCCCACCCCCGAGCAACTCGCCACCGGCAGAAGCATCATCGTCGGCGAAGTCACCGACCCGGCCGGAAACCGCTGCCTCTCTCGCCTGTACGGCCCCGAAGGCTACCGCACCACCGCGCTCACCTCCCTGGCCGCGGTCGAAAAAATTCTGAACGGCCACGCGCCCCCGGGCTTCCAGACCCCCGCCACCGCCTTCGGCGCAGACTTCATCCTGGAAATCGAAGGCACGCGGCGGGAAGATGTATGATTTACACCTTACCCTTCCCAATTCACCCCCTCAGGAGTCCCCCACCATGACCGCCCAACCCGCCTCCCGCACGCTGGACGAAAACGAAAAAATCACCCCCTGCATGGTCTACCTGCCTATGCGCCTGATTTGGGGGAATCTGATTTCCAAAAAAGGTATCCGCGTCGAAACCTGGCTGAAAATGACCCTGCTGCCCGACTACCTGACATTTCTGGACGCGCAAATGCTCATTTTTGGCGGGCCAAAACCCGTGCGGCAGTCCTATGCGGAAATTTACGCGCCACTCAGTGAAATTTTGGCCTATCACCTGCTGCCTCCGGCGCTGCAACACATCGAAATGGACTATGACCCCAACGAACCCAATCGCAAGATGGAACCCACCACGGTGTACACCAGCGTTTTCCGCTTCGATGGCTACAAGCGCATCTCCACGCTGGGGGATTTCAGCACAGCCATTGCCACCTCCAAAGAGGTCTTTACCCCTCTCTACGACGTCACTGTCTCGCACCCAATCGCCAGCACGATGAAGCCTTTGAGCGTCCCCTACCTGCTGCTGCGCCACGCCAACGCCACCTACGCACGTAAAGGATAACCCCCTATGTCCGGCTCTCCCCTGTGGTACAAAAACGCGGTCTTCTACCAGGTGTATGTGCGCGCCTTCTGCGACAGCAACCGCGACGGCCACGGCGACTTCCCCGGCCTGACCAGCAAACTCGACTACTTCGCCGAACTGGGCGTGGACTGCCTGTGGATCATGCCCATGTACCCCAGCCCGCTCAACGATGACGGCTACGACATCGCGGACTACTATGACATCCACCCTGACTACGGCACCCTGGACGACTTCAAAACCTTCCTCCACGAAGCGCACCGCCGCGGCCTGCGCGTCATCACCGATCTGGTGCTCAACCACACCTCCGACCAGCACCCCTGGTTCCAGCAAGCCCGCAAAAGCAAAGACAACCCCTACCGCGACTACTACGTGTGGAGCGACAGCGACCAGAAATACCAGGGCGTGCGCATCATCTTCCTGGATGTCGAAAAATCCAACTGGAGCTTCGACGAAACCACCGGCCAGTATTACTGGCACCGCTTCTACGCCTCCCAACCCGATTTGAACTACGACAACCCGGCAGTGCGCGAGGAGATGAAAAACGTGGTGCGCTTCTGGCTCGATCTGGGGGTGGACGGCTTCCGCGCCGACGCCGTGCCCTACCTGTTCGAGCGGGAGGGCACTTCTTGCGAGAACCTGCCCGAAACCCACGCCTACCTGAAAGAGTTGCGCGCCCTGATCGACCACCGCTACCCCGGCCGGGTGCTGCTCTGCGAGGCCAACATGTGGCCCGAAGACGTGCGCGCCTACTTCGGCGAAGGGGATGAATTCCACATGGGTTTCCACTTCCCCATTATGCCGCGTATCTTCATGGCGATCAAAAAGGGCGACGCGGCGGACATGATCGACATCCTCAACCGCACCCCCGAAATCCCAGAAACCTGCCAGTGGGTGACGTTTTTACGCAACCACGACGAACTGACCCTCGAAATGGTCACCGAAGAGGAACGCCAATGGATGTGGGAACAGTACGCGCCCGAGCCGCGTATGCGCCTCAATCTGGGCATCCGCCGCCGCCTGGCCCCGCTGCTGGACAACGACCGCCGCAAAATCGAACTCGCCAACTCGCTGCTCTTCACCCTGCCCGGCTCACCCATCCTGTACTACGGCGACGAAATCGGCATGGGCGACAACATCTGGCTGCCCGACCGCAACGGCGTGCGCACCCCCATGCAGTGGGACGATGGCCCCGCCGCGGGGTTCAGCACCGCGCCCCCCGACCGCCTCTACGCGCCGATCATCGACTCCCCCGCGTACAACCCGGCCCGCGTCAACGTGGCCGCGGCCCGCAGCGACCCCGCCTCGCTCTTCCACACCATCCGGCGCATGATCGCGGCCCGCAAGCAGCACAACGTCTTCGGCTGGGGCGCGTTCTCCTGGGCGGACTGTGACACCACCGCGGTGGCCGCGTTCTGGCGGGAACATGAAGGCGCGCGTTTGCTCAGCTTGAATAACTTGCGGGACGAGACTCAAACCATCACGGTAAAACTGCCCCTGCCATCCCGCGCCCCCAAGACCCTCCTCGGCCAGGCCGAACAGCTTTCCCGCACCGGCAACCATCTGCGGGTGCGTTTGGCCCCCCTGCAATTCATCTGGCTGCTTTTTTGAGGGCACTGGGGAGGGGGTCAGTGTTCAGTGGTCGGTGGTTAGTGATCGGAGCACTGGGGGGGAACTGGGAACGCTGAAACGCTGAAGGCACTGAGACCGCTGAGACCATTCAGACCAATAGGACCAATAAGACCAATGGGCAACTACGACCAATAAGACGACTCAGACCAGTAAGACCAGTAAGACAAGTAAGACAAGTAAGACAAGTAAGACAAGTAAGACCACTCAGGGACGGGATACGGGTTCGTACTGGAGCAAATATTGACCGCTCAATACACCCTCTCTGACTTCGGCTAACGATCTCCCCCTGGCGCGCGTTGCGGCTTTTTGCAATTCTTCGGGGGACAGGCGCGTGCGCAGTTCGTCGAGCAGCCCCGCGGCCTTCTCTTGCACGTCGGGCGCGCTCCCTTCCTCGATCTGAATGACACAGGAAAGCAGGTAAGCGGCGCGAGGCAGGTCGTTTTCTTCCTGGGCCAGGCAGCCCAACTCAGTAATGATGTCCAGGCTCAGGAGGGGATATTCGGAAGCGGCCTCCAGGGCCTGGTGCTGGTAGCGAACGGCGGCCCGCAGGTCGCCGCGCAGGCGGGCGATCTTGCCCAAATCGTCCAGGCAATAAATCACGGTGCGGTTGTCTCCAATCTGGCGGGCCACCGCGATGCTCTCCTGGTAGGCGCGTTGTGCGGCCTCCAGCTCGCCGGTCAATCGGTGAACGTCCCCCAGGTTGTTGAGGGTGAGGGCTACGCCAGCCAGATCGCCAATCTGCCGCGAAATGGCCACACTCTGTTCGTAAAAACGCCGCGCCTCGGGGAAATTCTTCTCTGCCTGGGCTACCGTGCCCAGGTTGCCCAACGAAATGGCGATGCCTTTCTGATCGTCGAGGTGTTTTTTAATCGCCAGGCTCTCCAGGTTGTAGCGACGGGCTTCTTCATAGTGGTCGAGCATGTGGGCGATGACCGCCAGACTGTTGAGCGCGGTGGCCGCGCCGGGTAAATCGCCAGTTTTTTTAGAGAGCATCAGGCTTCGTTCGCAAAGTCGCCGGGCTTCACGGGTGTCGCCCAAATAGAACGCCGCGTTGCCCAGATTTCGCAGGCACAAAGCCATCTCTTTTTCTGCCTGGAAAGGCTGTAACGCCTCTATCGCCTGACGAAGGATGCTTTGTGCCTGCTGGTGCTGCCCGATGAGCAAGAGCAGACGTCCTTGCCGTGCCAGCGCACGGCCATAGAGCAGGTTGCCGGTCTGCCCGGCGTTCTTCAAGGCATCCAGCAGGTGATTGAAGGTGTCCAGACCGTCCCGCAGCAAACTGCGCGCCTGCAAATAGACAAAAATTGCTTCCAACGCCCTGGCGATCATATCCCAGGCGTGGTGCCGGACCGCCCATGCCCACGCAAGCCAGATGTTCTCCAGGTCCGCGGAAATAGCTTGAATACTCTCGGCCTGCGAACCGCCCACCAGGCGAGCCTCCTGTTGAGCCAGAAAATCCAGGAAGAAGGCAGCATGGCGTTGGCGCAGCACAGCAGAGAGATCGGGCTGCTGAGCCAGTTTCTCCGCAGCGTATTCGCGCAGCAGGGCGTGAACCTCGTACCGCCCGTTGGCATGGCGCACGAGCAAAGATTTGTCGATTAAGGCGGAAAGCAGCGCGGGAGAGGCTTCCGTTATCTCTACCAGCGCCTGCTGGCTGAACGAACCGCGAAACACGGCCAGCTGCCGGAAGGTATTTTGTTCCTCCGGGATGAGCAACCGCCAGGAGTGATCGAACACCACCCGCAGGTCGCGATGGCGCGGCGCCAGGTCGCGGCGGCGGGTGGAGAGAAAATCCAGGCCTTGTTGCAGATGGGCGGCGATTTCGTCACATGGCATCACCGGCACCCAACTGGCCGCCAGCTCGATAGCCAGGGGGAAGCCCTGCAACTGCTGGCAGATGCGATGGATGTCCTCCCATTCCTGGGATGTAGGGTCGAAATCCAGACGGATGCGTTGGGCGGTCTGGCGAAATAAGCGAATGGCAGCAGAGGCCTCCAAATTGGAGCTCGTGGGAGTCTCTGGCAGGTCCAGGCCGTGCAGCGGCAACACCCATTCCCCTTGCAGGCCGAGGCGTTCACGGCTGGTGACCAGGATTTGCAGGCCAGGGGCGCGTTGGAGGATTTCGGAGACCTGCCCGGCAGCCTCCAACAAATGCTCGAAATTGTCCAACACCAGCAGCGTTTCCCGGCGGTGCAGGTAGCCGGTCAATTGCTTCAGCGGATCGCCGCGGTCGTTGAGGGTGAATTCCAGCACCTCGGCAATGGCGCGCAGCAGGTTTTGAGGGGCGAGGACGCTGGCAAGAGGGATAAAATGCACGCCGTCGGGGTATTGCAAAAGCGTGTCCGCTGCGGCCTTGAGGGCCAGCCGGGTTTTGCCGATGCCGCCCGGCCCGGTCAGGGTGAGCAGGCGGCAGGCGGGATCGTTGAGACTGTCGGCCAGCCAGGTCAGCTCTTGACGGCGTCCTACGAAAGGGGTGGTGGGGTGCGGTAGATGATGGCGGGGCGGAGGGCCGGGATGAGGGGGCGCCGGAGAGGGGGTCCCGTCGGGGGGCCAGTCCCCGCCGCGGAGCTGCTCGTACAACCGGCGGGTTTCCTCCCCCGGTTCGACGCCCAGTTCTTCGGATAAAATCTGTCGGCAGCGTTCGTATTGCTCCAACGCGGCGGTGCGCTGGTCAGCGGATGCCAGCAACCGCATCATCCGGCGGTGCGCGCTCTCCTCCCAGGGGGCGATCTCCAAAAGTCGACGGGTGTATTTTTGCGCCTGCGTAAGCTGCCCGTGCATTTCGTAGTGGCTGCTCAACGTATCCAACGCCTCCAAGACCTGCTGTTGGAACGCTTCCCGTGTGAGTGCCATCCAATCCTCCAGGGCTGCGCTCTCCCGGACATGCAGCCCGTGCAAGAAACTCCCGGTATAAAGGGAGACGGCCTGCTCCAGGTGCCCGGCGCATACCCGGCACGGCCCGCGGCGATGCACATGCCCGGCCGCGGCTACCAGCAGCGCAGAAAAGCGTTCGGTATCGACGGCGGAGATGTGCGCGGGGTTGAACTGGATGGCATTGCGGCTGGTGAGCAGGTAGGGCGGATCGGCTGTTTTGTCCCCCAGCACCTTGCGCAGGTTGAAGAGCGCGTTGCGCAGGCTGGCGCGCGCGGTTTTTTCAGGCTGTTCGGGCCACAACAGACCACTGAGCACCTCGCGGCTGTGGGAGCGTTGTTCGACCGCCAGATATGCCAGCAAGCCGCGCACCTTATTCGACTCGAAAGCGGTAAGCGGGACACCGTCCAAAGCCGCCTGGAAACCGCCAAACAGGGAGAGACTCAGCGGGGAGGGGGAACCATGGCTCATGCCTCCATTATACCCAGGAGAACTTTGATTTCGGTCAAAGTCGGCCCGCGGACTGGGATTTCAAAAACGGGTAATGGTCACGGATTTCCCCCCATAGTCTCCGCCCTGCCGTCCCGGTAGTGCGTCACCGAGAGGGCAGGGCAGAGGTGCGTAGAAAATCAGGGACGCAGAACGATGGGCAGGTAGAGGGAATAAGACATCTGGTCGGTCGTGAAGGTCCACACCGGGCCCATCACGGTGGCGTTGGTGCCGTCGTTGGCCCATACCTGCCAGGTGTATTGGGTGTTGGGTTTCAGGTTGGAGAGGTTGGCTGTTGTGGTGGCTGTGCCGCTGTACCAGAGAGTGCTTGTCACCCAGGTGAACTCGCCGCCCCAAACCTGGTAGCTGACGGTGTCGCCGTCCGGGTCGCCGCCGATCCAGGTCAGGGGGGTGTTCAGACCCACGCCGATGGCGTTATCTACCGGGGAGGGGCTGGAAGGGGTGTAAGGAGGCTGGTTGGTAGGGACTGCCTGGGGGGAGGAGAATTCAGAGGTGTTGTTGCTGCTATCTATGGTAATGGCGGTCACGTTGGGGCCGGTGAACGCGCCTGAGTATGCCCAATCGCCGCTGACGTTGGCGGTTACCCTGCCCTCATAAGTCTTGC
>JALUWE010000483.1 GCA_027019845.1 Anaerolineales bacterium
ATTCACGATCAATCGCACCGCTTCGATGATCTTGACGTAGCCGGTGCAGCGGCACAGGTTGCCGGAGAGGCGGGCGCGGATTTCGGGTTCGTCGGGATGGGGGTTGTCGTTCAATAAGGCGAGGATGTTGATCACGAAGCCGGGGGTGCAGAAGCCGCACTGGATGCCGCCTTGTTCGACCAGGGCGCGCTGCACGGGGTGCAGTTGGCCGTTTTGGGCCACGCCTTCGACGGTCAGGATTTCGCTGCCGTCGTAGTCCACGGCCAGCAGCAGGCAGGAGTTGACCGCCAAACCGTCTACCATGAGGGTACACGCGCCGCAGTTGCCGGTGTCGCAGCCGCGGTGTGTGCCTGTCAGGCCGATTTCGTTGCGAATCACGTCCAGCAGGGAGCGGCGGGTGTCGATGTAAAGTTCGTAAGGGTCGCGGTTGACCGTGAGTCGGATGAGTTTTTTCATGCGGAAACGGTCTCCAACAGGGATTCCAGGCCGCGCTGTACCACCACTTTCACCATCCTTTTTCTGTACCAGGCGGAGCTTTTTTCGTCGTCGATGGGGCGGCTTTCGCGGGCTGCCAGGTCCGCGGCCTGGGCGATGGCGGCGGGGGTCAGCCCGCGTTCCAGCAGGGCGTTTTCGGCCTGCCGCGGCCGCATGGGGGTCGGTGCAACCGCGCCGAGCACGATACGAGCATCCGTACACCGCCCGTCCTCGATCAGCAGGCGGATGGCGGTGCAGACGATGGAGATGTCCATGAAGGCGCGCGGGATGTGCTTGATGAAGATGGTGTGTCCTGTGGGAGGCGGCAGGCGAATTTCTTTGAGCAGCTCTCCGGGCCGGAGCGCGGTCTGGCCGGGGCCGAGGAAGAAGGATTCCAGGGGCATCTCCCGTTCGCCGTGTTGGCTGACCAGCCGGATGGCGGCCTGCATGGCGATCAGCGGGGGCGCGGTGTCCGCGGAGGGGGAGCCGTTGCACAGGTTGCCGCCCACCGTGGCGAAGGCGCGGATTTGTTCGGAGGCCATGCGTCCGGCCGCGTGGGAGAGCGCGGGGTAGTGCTGCCGCACGAGGGGGGAGCGGTGCAGCTCGCGCAGGGTGGTGAGCGCGGCGATACGCAGGCCGCTTTGGGGATCGTAGTGCAACCCTTTCAGCTCCGGCAGCCGTTTGATGTTGACGATGGTTTGCGGCGCGATCAGGCCATTGCGCATTTGCAGCACCAGATCGCTGCCCCCGGCGATGACTTTGGCCTCCCCGTTGTGTTGGGCGAGGATCGCCAGGGCTTCCGGCAGCGTGGCGGGGGTGAGGTGGTGGAAGGGGTGCATAGGGGGGTGGATATGGTAATTGGGTAATTGGGTAATTGGGTAATTGGGTAATTGGGTATTGGGTATTGGGTAATTGGGTAATTGGGTATTGGGAGTGACTTTGTTCCTGCTTACTCCTTACTCCTTACTACATCCTTGCGTAAATTCGTTCCTAATTTGAACAACTGACTTAGTGGGGTATACTTGGGCCAGGAGGTGAAAAGATGCGTGGTCCCAAGCCCAAGTAT
>JALUWE010000484.1 GCA_027019845.1 Anaerolineales bacterium
CCAAAATCCACCGTGCAGTCGTGACTGAAGCCGATCTGCACTACGAAGGCAGCATCACCGTTGACGCCGGGCTGCTGGAGGCCGCCGGTATCCGCGAATACGAGCTTGTCCAGGTAGTGAACGTGGAAAACGGCGCCCGCCTGGAAACCTACACCATCGCCGGCCCGCCCGGTTCGGGGGTGATCAAAATGAACGGCCCGGCGGCCCGGCTGGCCGCGGTCGGCGACCACGTCATCATCATGGCCTACACCTACGTCCCCGAACCGCTCCCCGAAAGCTGGCAGCCCACCGTCTTGCTGCTGAACGAGAACAACGAAATCAAGGAGGCCGCCGGTGCTGCTGTGTATTGACATCGGAAACACCAACCTGACCCTGGGACTGTACAACGGCGAGACGCTGGGACCGCGCTGGCGGCTGGCCACCGACCACGACCGGATGCCGGACGAGTACGGCCTGCAATTCCTCGGTCTGCTCACCCACGCGGGCCGCTCACCAGAAGACCTGACCGGCATCTGCCTGGCCTCGGTCGTGCCGCCGCTCACCCCGCGCGTGCTGGAGGCCTGCCAGCGTTACCTCCAACAAGACCCGCTGGTGGTGGACGCGGGCGTGAAAACCGGGGTGCGGGTGCGTTACGAACCCCCGCGCGCGGTCGGCGCGGACCGGGTGTGCGACGCGGCCGCGGTGCGGCACATCTACGGCGGCCCGGCCTGTGTGGTGGACTTCGGCACGGCCACCACCTTCAACGCTATCTCCAAAGAGGGCGACTACCTGGGCGGCGCTATTGCGCCCGGTCTGGGCATCGCCGCGGACGCCCTCTTCCAGCGCGCCGCCAAACTGACCCGCGTCGATCTGGCGCGCCCCCCCTCCGTGATCGGTCGCAACACCCCCCACGCCATCCAGTCCGGCCTGCTGTTTGGCTACGTCGGCCTGGTCGAGGGCATGGTGGCCCGTTTCCGCCGCGAGCTCGGCCCCGAAATGAAAGTGATCGCCACCGGCGGCCTGTCCGAAATTGTGGCACGGGAAACCAAAGTGCTCCAAATCATCGCCCCCTGGCTGACCCTCGAAGGCCTGCGCATCATCTGGCGGCTGAATCGGGGGGAGAAAGCCGCAGGCCATAAGGCGCGTAGGCAGGTAGACAGGTAGGCAGGTAGACAGGTAATACAGGTGGGCAGGGTAGGGGAGAAAGCCGCAAGCCATAAGGCCACACACCCCTTCCGCTCAGGGTACAATTACCCAATTACCCATCCTTCGACTACGAGTGAACGGAGTTCGGTACGAACTCTGTCCACCCTCCGCTCAGGATGCAATTACCCAATTACCCAATTACCCAATTACCAATACCCAATATTCCCAACCCCCATCCTTCGACTTCAGGCTCACTCCGTTCGCCTGCCGCTCAGGATGCAATTACCCAATTACCCAATTACCCAATTACCCAATTACCAATACCCAATATCCCCAACCCCCATCCTTCGACTTCAGGCTCACTCCGTTCGCCTGCCGCTCAGGATGCAATCCCCAATCCCAATCCCAATCCC
>JALUWE010000485.1 GCA_027019845.1 Anaerolineales bacterium
TAAGCCTGTAGTCGAAGGATGGGATTTTACACTTCTCACTTTGCGATTCCCGATCAACTCCAGCCCCAGCCCCACCGCGGCGATCATCCCCGGCACGAGCGGCGCGTAGTACCAGAAATAGCGGGCGACGCCCAGCAGCGTGTAAGCCAGGGTGTACACCAACGGCCACAGTACCAGCACCAACCAGCGCCGCGCCCGCCAGCACGCCCAGCCCATTCCGAGCAGCAGCAAGGCAGCCTCGACCCAGTAAATGCGCAGCCGCGCGTAACCCAGCAACATTTGCCACAAGCCGGGCGCGAAGCCGGTGGAGATGTCCATCAGCCCTTGCGCGCGTTTGGCCGCCAGCGTGACCGGCAGAGGATCGCCGAAATACAGCCAGGCGAACACGACCCAGGGCAGCAGCACCCCCAGGAACGCCATCCCGGCCCGGACAGGGAGCAGCCGCCGCTCCCTGATCAGGTAATCCGCCCCCAGCAGCGCGGCCACGAGCGCTGCATCACCCCGCGCCAGCACCGCCCATCCGAGCAAAAACGCGCTCCACGCGTACCGCTGCCGCGCGTACAGGGCAAACGCGGCCAGGCACAACGCCAGATAAAGCGGCGTCTCCGAACCAAACGTGCTGGCGAGCAGCGGGAAAGTGGGGTATAGCAGCAGCCCGGCCCAACCCACCGCGGGAGCCTCGAGCGTACGCGCCAGGTCCCACAAGAGCCAGCCGCCGGTTGCCAGGCTGAGCGCGGAGATCAAGTTGGCCGCGCGCGGCAGATCGGCCCAAACGAAGCGCACCCCGGCCAGGATCAGCGCGAAGAGCGGCGTGGTGGTGCTCAACACCCGTTCGCCCGGGTTGTACACCATGCCCAGCCCATTGTACAGGTTTTCCGCGTAGCGGTAGGTGATGAACGGGTCGTCGTAGGCCCAATGGCGAAATGCGGCGAACAAGGCCGCGGTGACGAGCAGGATGTAGAGGAGCGGCCAATGACGCAAGACGAGCATGGTGAATGGCTAATGGCGTAATGTGGGAAGAAATAGACGGTAAATCTCTGCGCCGACAAAGGGGCGGGGAGGCGTCTGAAGGTCATTCCAACTCAGGGGAGAAATGCTAACGGTGTACGAAGTCAGGTAAGAGACATACCAGTCACCCAACGAATCCCGCCAGATTTCGTGCGCCCAACCGGGGAATAAGGGATAGGCTGAACTCCAGGGACCCACCGGTGAATCCGCAACCACGGAATAGCCTCCCTCGGAAACACCCCTCGTGAGTTGGTGAAAAACCAGGTAATATCGAGCCTGATGTTGGAAAACCATCGGGCTTTCGAACATTTTCTGGGGAACGGGGCCATACACCGCACCTAAATCGGTCCACGGGCCAAAGGGGGAACTGGCAACAGCCGCGCCAACGATGCCGCCACCGGTATCTTTGGCGGTGTAATACAGGTAATACTCGAGCATCATGCTCGAATTTGCCGCTTTCTGCGCCACATCACCAGCGGGGCCAGCAAACGCCGTACCAGGTAGCGCAGCATAATGATCGAAAGCCAGCCGCCCCCGTCCCGGCGGTGGATGCGCAGCATCTCGGGCCAGCAGCGGTCATCCTCGGCGATGGATTTGGCCGCGCCGTGCAGCCGGAAATTCGCCCACACCTGGCCGGGGCAGTAGTGCAGCTCCGACACGCGCGCCAGCCGCACCCACAGATCGTAATCCATGGCGAAATAGAAGGACGGGTCCAGCGGGCCGACCTGTTGCCAGAGCGAAGCCCGGAAAAAGGCCGCCTGCTGGGGGATGTACACCGCGCCGCGGCGCAAACGCCGGTAACTGGCCTGCTTGGCGTTGAACCGCCCGATCACCCGCCCGTGTTCGTCGATGAAGTTGGCCTCCCCGTACACCATTCCGGCTTCGGGGTGCGCTTGCAAATACGCTACCGCGGCGGAAACCGCGCCCGGCTCGTAGGTGTCATCCGAGTTGAGCCAGGCCAGCACCTCGCCCCGCGCGCGGGCAAACCCTTTGTTGATCGCATCGGTCTGCCCCTGATCGGGTTCCGACACCCACCAGGCCAGCCGGGTGGCGTATTTCTGGATGATCTCCAGGCTGCCATCGGTCGAACCGCCGTCCACGATGATGTATTCGATGTTCGGGTAGTCCTGCGAGAGCACCGATTGGATGGTCTGCTCCAGGAACCGCGCCTGATTGAAAGAGGGGGTGATGATGGAAACCAGCGGTATCATGGTAGAATCGAAAACATGACCATCGTTCCTTCGTTACGAATGGATAAATCTACGCTTTCGGTACGTCGCTTGTTTGAAGAAGACGACGAGAAAGCCTATTGGTTGTCGAAAACGCCCCTCGAACGGCTGGAGGCGTTGGAGACGATGCGCCAAATCCTGTATGGCTACGATCCGGCTACCACCCGACTTCAAAGAGTTTTTACAATTGTTGAACGAACACAACGTTGAATATTTGCTCATTGGGGGATATGCAGTCGGGTACTATGGCTATCCCAGGGCGACAGTAGACATGGATATTTGGGTTGCTGTTCGTCCAACAACGGCAAAACGGATCGTTGCAGCGCTCAAAGCGTTCGGATTCGATGTGCCGGAACTTTCCGAGTCGCTTTTTTTGAAAGAAAACCAAATTGTGCGTATGGGGGTTCCGCCAATGAGAATCGAATTGCTAACCTCCATCGATGGGGTAGAGTTTGAAGAGTGTTACCAGGCCCGGCATGTAGACCGAATCGACGGTGTGACCGTCAATCTGATCAGCCTGCCACATCTCAAGCGCAACAAAAAAGCCAGCGGACGGCATAAAGACCTCAACGATCTGGAACATCTACCCTGAAACGATCTATTGCCTCACTTCGGCGCGTTCAGATCGAAAATCAAATACCCATTTCCTTCCGCGTAAATCTCATAGTTCTCAAATAAAAACTCTCGCAATTCGGGCTGCTTCTCGAACTCATTGAAGTTGGTGATCAGGAACAAGTCTTTGCCCTCCAACGCGGCAAACCGCTTCTGCCGGATTTGCTCCTCGCTCATCCCGGCCAGCTCACGCAGCTGCGCGTCGGATTCGCTCAGCCATAGCGCGCTATCGATCCAGCCGTAGTAGGCCAGGGGGTAGCCGTAAGCTTTGGTGATGGCGATCACCCTGGCGTCCGGCGGGATGATGTCGCGGTACTGCGCCCACTCCGCGGCAGCGGGACGATAATCCTTACGGGCCAGGATGACCCGCGTATCCCACACTTTGAACAGCACCCCGAACAGGATCACGGCGATCACCACCAGTTTTGGCAGGGCCCCGTTGTTCAGGCGGGCAACCCCCCTCAAAAGCACTTCCCCCACCGGGATCAGCCCCGCCGCCACCACCAGGATCAGCGGCTCCTGATAGTAATCGTGCGTGATGGCCTGGAACGGAAACGCGAGCGAATAGGCCGCATACCCGGCCCACAACCCCGCGGCCATAGCCCGCAGCGCGCGCTCGCGCAGCAAAAACACACCGATCAGCGCGGCTAACATGGCCGCGTAGCCCACGATGTCGCTGGCCATCTCCACCCAGCGGATGTAGAACGCTGGATCGCGCCACATCTCCGGGAAAAAGCGATACTTGAACTGCTGGCGCAAAAAGCCATCGATCCACAGGCCGTACACGTAGTACGCGGCAGCGGGCAGCGCGGAGAGCGCGAAGAGCAGCCAGAGTTGGGTATTGGCGATTAGGGATTGGAGAGTAGAGAGCAGAGATTGGCTCGATTCTCGATTCTCGATTCCCGATCCAAAGAGCACCAACCCCGCCAACGCGCCGCCCACAAAAAACACAGCCACGGTTTTGACGAAGACCGCCAACCCGGCGAACAGCCCGGCCAACGCGGCCGCGGCCAGGGTACGGCGGTTGTGCCAGCGCACCATCGCCCACAGCGAGACCGCGATCAGCGCGGTCATCAGCGGGTCCGGCTGGAACGCGCGGCTGGCGATCATGCCGTAGGGCAGGAAAAGAAAGTACAACACCGCCAGCACCCCGCCGTCGGTCTGCCCGAGTTCGCGGGCCAACAAGAACACGGCCACCCCGCCCAGGGTCCAGAAAAGCGAGGCGAGCAACCGCGCGATCCACAGATGTTCGCCCCCGGCCAGGCGGTAGCCCCAGGCGGTCAGCCATTCCATCACCGGCGGCTCGATGACCGCTTCCTTCTTCCATTGGGCGACCGCCTGCTCGCGCTGCCACCCCGGCACGCCCTCCAAATTCTGGTAATACATGCCGCGCGCAATGATGGCCGCGCGCCACTGCCGCGTTGGATGGAAGTCGAACGGCGGGTCGGTCAGATCGTAGAGACGGATGCCCAGACCGAGGGCAAAAGCAAACGCCAGCACGGCCCAGAGCAGAGGGCGGGTGAAGAATGCGGGGTGAGATGGGGTAATTGGTAACTGGTAATTGGTAATTTTCAACTTTCGGCCTTCAACCGGATGAGAAGCTGTATTTTAGCACCTCAGCATTAGACCGCTGAGAACACTGAAAGCGCTGAGAGCACTGAACACACTGATCCGCAATACGCAATACGTAAAGCGTAAACACATGACACGTAAACACGTCGCACGTCGCACAATCCCTCTAATCCGTGCCCATCTGTGCATTCTGCGTTTTCTGTGTACATGAATAGACGGGGGACGGAAGACGGAAGACGGAGGACGGGAACACGTGATACGTAGCTCGACAAGTCCGACAAATTAGACAACTTAGACAAGTCAGACAAGTCCGACAAGTCAGACAAGTCCGACAAATTAGACAAGTCCGACAAATTAGACAAGTCAGACAAAACGCCGCCGCTTCACACGGTAGTACACCCTCCCCAGCCCCCCCAATCCGATCACGCTCAACCCGGCAAACAAAATGCGGTGCCACTCGCGCAACGCGGTGGGGGGATGGATGAACAACGATTGCAGGTAGCCGCGCAGCGCGGCCCAGGATTGCCCGCCGTCGAGCAGATAGCGCGCGTTGAAGCGGTGCGCCGCGGCCCACACCTGCCGTGAATGGCAGGCCACAACCGCGCGGGTGCCGGGATACGTGGACATCCACTCCACGATACGGTAGGCCTCCTCCCCGAACTTCTCCGCCAGGGCGACATTTTTGGCCGCGGGATGGTGGCGGGCAAACGCCCACACACGCGGGACGTGCAGCGTTTTCGTCTGGGAGGCGATGCGCAACCAGAGATGGTGATCCAGCAGCAGGTGATACGACTCATCCAACCCCCCGGCCCTCTGCCAGGCATCCCGGCGCACGAACACCGCGGGCTGGCAGATGATGTTGAACGCGGCCAACCCCTCCAGCCCCCAATCGGCGAATTTCTGCTCGTTGAAAGGCCTGCCTTTGCGGTCGATGCTGACCGCATCCCCATACACCATCCCGGCCGCGGGGTTGGCCTGCAACGCGGCCACGGCCTGCGACACCGCGCCCCTCGCGTACAAATCGTCGGAGTTCAGCCAGGCGACCACATCGCCCGTAGCGTGCGCCATGCCCTTGTTGATCGCCTCCGCCTGCCCCCGGTCCGGCTCGGAGACCCACCAGGCCAGCCGGTTTGCATATTTTTCGATGATCTCCAAACTGCCATCGGTTGAGCCGCCGTCTACGATGATGTATTCGATGTTCGGGTAGTCCTGCGAGAGCACCGACTGGATGGTCTGTTCGATGAATTCGGCCTGGTTGAAGGAGGGGGTGACGATGGAAACGCGCATCCCGGTTTACCTGGGCACCAGCTTGTAAATCCCGCCGCCGAAATTGGCGAGGTACAGTTCTCCGGCCTCGTCCACGCCGAAAGAGCTGATGGCGAAGGGGGTATCGAACAGCAGGCGGGCTTGCCATTCGCCCTGCGGAGTCTGGGAAAGCCCCCAGATCAGCCCCAGGCAAAAATCGCCGAAGATGTACGTGCCTTGCAATTCGGGAATCGCCTCCCCGCGGTACACGTAGCCGCCGATCAGCGCGCACACGCCGCCGCCCACAGGGTTGGCCCAGATGGGCGGGCGCACCACCACGCCCGGGGGCAGATTCCCGTCGAAATCGCCGTAGGTCACGAAGCCCTCGAAAAAATTCCAGCCGAAGTTGGCCCCGCCCGGCTCCCCGGCCCGCATCAGGTCGATCTCGTCGAAGTCTTTGTGCCCCACATCGCCGATGTACAGGTCGCCGGTGAGCGCATCGAACGAAAAACGCCACGGGTTGCGCAGGCCGTAGGCCCAGATTTCGCCGCGGCCGTAGGTGCTGGCAAAGGGATTGTCAGGGGGGATGGCGTAGGGCGCGCCGTTGTCCACGTCGATGCGCAAAATTTTGCCCAGCAGCGTGTCGAGGGATTGCGCCATGCCGTAGGGGTCGCGTTGGATGCCGCCGTCGCCCAGGCCGATGTACAGGTAGCCGTCCGGGCCGAAGGCGAGCTGGCCGCCGTTGTGGTCTTCGGCGAGCTGCACCACGCCGAGCAGCTTGAACTCGCTGTCCGGGTCGGCGCGGTTGGGGTCGTCGGGCGAAACGGTAAAGCGGGAGATGACGGTGTTGCCGCGCTGGTCGATGTAGTTGACGTAAAAATAGCCGTTTTCCGCGTAGTTGGGGTGGAAGGCCAGGCCGAGGAAACCCTGCTCGGGGCTGTCGATCTTTTGTAGCACGCGGTCGCGGATGTCCAGGAACGGCGCGTCAAGCAGTTGGCCGTTTTGCAAAATGCGGATGCGGCCGCGCTTGATGACGATGAACAGCCGGCCGGAGCCGTCACCCGCGTTGACGATCCCGACGGGCTGGTCGAACGATTCGTAGATGAGCTGCCACCGGCCGGGTTCGAGTGGCCGGGGGAGGGGCGTCCGTTGGGGGGTGGGCGTGGCCGCTGGGGTCGGGGTGGTGGGCAGGGTGGGGGTGGGGGTGTTGGCAAGGGAGCGGTAGAGGAACGAGTCCCGCCGCGCGGTGGCCAGGTGAATCAGGATCGCGGCCCCGATCAGGGCGCCGGCCCCAAGCGTGATCCACGCCGCGCGGGTGACCGCCTCCCGATCCGAACGCTCCCCCCACCAGGCCAGCGCGCCCGGCACGGCCAGCGCCAGCCCCGCCAGGCCGATGATCGGGCGCAGGCGGTTGTAGAAGGCCAGATCGATGCTCTCGAAACTGCCGTCGCGCACCAGCGAGTCGGCCAGCAGGCGGAACAGACGAAAAGGGGACAGGTCGGCGGGCAACAGAGCAAACAGCACGATGAACAGCCCGGCAATGAGGGCGATACGGAGTGGAAAACGGAGAGGTTTCATAGAGGGGGGATGGGGAAGGGATAGGGATGGGGATAGGGA